>CANRMO010000175.1 GCA_947631755.1 uncultured Lachnospiraceae bacterium
TGAGAAAGGCCGTTTCCTTTATCACTTTTCCCATCAGAAGTATGGCGTCCATATCCAGCCCAGTTTTCGTGGAACCGACGTTGACAGAACTGCATATATATTCTGTGGACGCCAGTGCCTGTGGGATCGAGAGGATCAGATTCCGGTCCGCCTCTGTCATCTTCTTTGACACGAGAGCGGTATAACCCCCTATGAAATTCACACCCACCTCTTCTGCCGCCCGGTCAAGGGTTTTCGCAATCTGTAAAAAATCTTCCGGTGAATGGCAGGCCGCCCCACCCACCAGGGCAATCGGTGTCACGGAAATCCGCTTATTCACAATCGGAACGCCGAACTCATTTCCAATAGCTTCTCCCACCGGCACAAGATTCTTCGCCATTTTTGTTATCTTATTGTAGATATTGCCACACAACCTGTCCAGATCACTGTCTGCACAGTCTAAAAGGCTGATCCCCATAGTGATCGTGCGCACATCCAGATTTTCTTCATCTATCATCCGGTTAGTCTCAATAACCTCATTTATATTGATCATAGCTGGTCTCCATTTCTCACTAAAAAACCGATTTATTTCGTGACAGTTTCTTATATTCTGTGCATCTTGTCAAATATTTCCTCCCTCTGAAGACGTATCACACAGCCGATCTCCCCACCCAGTTTTTCCAGCTCTCCGGCCACGACAGAAAATTCTCTGGCAGATTCGCTGAAGTCAACAATCATCATCATGTTAAAAAAACCGCCTACGATCGTCTGAGAGATATCCAGAATGTTCAGTCCATTATCTGCCAGATAGGTACATACTTTCGCTATGATCCCAACACTGTCTTTTCCCACTACAGTAATAATCGTCTTTTTCATGATAACCTCCAATGTCAATATATTTCCAAAAGCTCCGTTGGTTCATATCTCTTGGCCACAAGAAGCTTAGTGTCCATGGCGCTCCACGTCTCGCTCTGATCCAGTTCATACTGCACCGTCTGATAGGCCAATTCCGGGAAATTATTTTCTTTGCTGAGATGTCCCAGCATAATATGCTGCATGCCCGGGTGCAGGATCTCTTTGATCAGCCTTGCAGACGCATCATTAGACAGGTGTCCCCGGTCACCCAGTATGCGCATTTTCAGCGAATACGGGTAGGCGCCCACCTGCAGAAGATTGATGTCATGGTTTGCCTCGATCAAAATAGAATCGCACTCCCCCAGATTTTCTATTGTCTCATCTGTATATTTCCCCATATCCGTGGCAATGCCGATCCGGTGTCCGCCCTGCTCGACTGTATAACAGACCGGATCCGCCGCATCATGGGAAATGGGAAACGGGCGGACCAGCATATCTCCCAGCTCGACCTCATCTGTCCGGCGGATACTGTGAAAAAGATCTGGCGAAATATTTTTCATGTTTCCCTTTTCCCAGATTGCAGCCACTGTATCCCCCGTGGCATAGACAGGGATTGGTGCCTTTCGCAAAACAGGCCCCAATCCGCTAATATGATCCGTATGTTCGTGGGTCACAAAAATAGCCTTTACGTGTTCGAGGGAGAGGTTCTGCTGTTCCAGCCCCTCCCGCACTTTCTTCAGGCTGATTCCCACATCAATCAGAACTCCCGACTCCTCTGTTCCCACATAGATGCAGTTTCCACTGCTTCCGCTGGCAATGCTGTATAGATGCATTCGTATCCTCTGCCTTTCCGCTCACTTACATCTCTGCCACGATCCCATCGTTGTCGATCGTGATCCTGTCACGCCCGGTTTTCTTGGAATGATACATAGACCAGTCGGCCCGGTTCAGAAGCTCTCCCGGGTTAGTGCACGTCTCCGGGTAGTTGGCGAGACCTGCGCTGGCGCGCACCTCTACCACTTTCGACTCATAAGTAACAGGCTCACGCTTGATCTCTGCGTGGATCATCTTGATGATCTCATATGCCTCATCCAGCGGTTTCCCCTGAAAAGCCACGACAAATTCCTCACCGCCGTAACGCCCGGCGATACCGTCGTATTTGATGGCATACCGGTTCAACGTGTGGGCCACATGGCAGATCACGGCATCGCCACACTGATGTCCGTATGTGTCATTGACCAGCTTAAATTTATCGATATCAAACAGAGCCAGAGAGACCGTTGTCTTATTGATCATCGCATTCTTCAGGTACTCATTTACTAATTCTGACAGATGGCGGCGGTTGTAAATTCTTGTCAGACCGTCGCGGATCGCCATGTCATTCATCTTGGCATAGAGCCTTGCATTGGATATGCCGACACTGAGCTGGCTGGCGACATTTTCATAGAACGCCCGTCCCTCAACAAAAGCATTTTCCCTGTTTTTCCCGATCACCAGTGTTCCCAGCCGCTCATCCTGATTGTAGATTGGAAGATATACCATCGAGGGGAGCTCCTGGCCCGTCGTGAGATAGGCAAAAAACTTGGCGGAATCCGTGATGACATTCTGGATATATGTCTTTGTCATCAGCATCATCTCCGTCATTTCCGTCTCTTTTACGGATTTGATAATGTTTTTCTCAAACGCTTCGCCCAGGCTGGTGGACATAGCCACAAACCGTCCTTTCGGCTCTTCCCCAGGGGCTAGCAGGCTGTTATCCTCCTCAAGAACAACCACAACCATGTCGAGATCCAGGCGGAGCTGCAAGATTTTTGTCACCTGTTTAAGCATGCTCTCTTTTCCGAGGGACGCTGTGATCGCCGATGAGATCTCACTCTGCACCGACATCTCATCATGCGCCCGGTTGATCTTCTTATTTGCTGATAACAGCTCTATTTTCTGAGTGCCTAACAGTTCATTTACCTTGCCAAGCCGCTCCTGGTGCTCTTTCAGCGCGTCATTGGCATCGTTTAAATCCTCAAGGGCACGGTTCTGGGCCAGCAGCTGCTTGATAAAGGAATCCCAGATTCCCGCCAGAACTTCTCCCAGAGCCACAATCACAAGGACGACAATAACGATCCCGGACGCCTCACGCCACGCCTGCGTAAACGAAATCACCCTCGCGTGATATGTGTATACAAGCATCGTCGTTGACGTCAGGCCATACACCACAAGAAAGATTGCATAACAGGTCATGCGGTGCTCCGGTTCGTCATAGGCGATAAAAAATACAATTTCAACGGCAAATACAATCATGAGGACAAGAAATATAATTCCATCTGCTTTTGTAGGCGAAAACAGATAGAGCAATAAATCGGTCAGCAGCCGCAGCACATAATAAACTGTGGCGATCTTCTTCTGCTGGATATCTTTCCCACCCTTCCGCCGGGCAATGAGCTCGATAAAAAAGAACAGCAGAAAGCAGGCAATAGCCACCGAATCCAGTACAATAGTCCCCATTTTGTTGGCAAAAACCGACAGGGCACAGTAGACAATCACTGCTACATACATGATCAGATGTGACAAATGGATATATTTATTGTACCTCACATCACTGATATCAATATTCATAGATCAATCCCCCTTCTCACTTTTCCCAATACAGTTCGATTTCGTCCCCTTCGTGAACCGGTTCCGTGAAAGCCTTTTCTTCCCCGTTGATCTTTGAGACAAGCCTCGTCCCCCCGGGCTTTGACAGATCAAAAGGATAGATGTCAAACACATCGACAAAGATCGGATCCGGTTTATCCGGCATCGTATATACGTCGCCGTTTATGAAAACCTCCACAGCCTTTCCCGGCTTTTCCCCTTTTCCAGCCGTGTTGCTGTCTGCAATTGTTTTCGCAGTGCTGAACGGAATCCCTTTCATCCATTCCGGCAGTGGTTTCACCGGCTGGAGCAGCGGGTCATTTTCCATCTGTTTCTGGAAATCATCCTTTTCCGAAGCCGGTGGAACCGACGGAGCCGGGGCGGCCGGTTTTTCCTTTCCCCTCAGCTTTTCTTTCGGCTTGTGTTTCGGTTTCAATTTCCGCTCAATCACATCGCCGTCATATACTTTGGCAGATGAGCCCGCCTCCCTGCCGTTGAGAAGAACCGTCTCCTGCGGCATCTCCCCCGCATATTCAAGCAGCCCGGCAACCGAATAGTAATCAAACACTTCAATCCGGTCGCCATTCTGTACCTCGTACCTGGGGCTGACCGGGAGCCCGTTCACCTCCGTAATGCTCGGGCAGCGGAGTTTTTTACCATAAACAGTAAATTTAATCTTCGCCTTACATTCGGGTATATCCCCCAACACCATCCTGCCATCTTTTCCCTTTGTGGACGGCCGGATAGTAATCTGGTCATTCTGGCGGGCCGGCTCATTGAGGCTGACCTCATTTCCATTTTTTTTGACTTCCGCCACCTCGCCCGCTTTTCCTTTGACAACCCGCTCCTCCCCATTCACCGTATAACGAAGCTCTTCCCCGCGGATGGGAAACAGATTGTTTTGGGAAAAACCAGAAGCAATACAGGCATCCAGCACCGTTGCCTTGCCATTGTCATATAACTTCACACCCTGGTCGTTGACCATCACATGGATAAAGTTGTTTTTCTGTTCGTAGTAATTCATGCAGATACCAATCGGTGTGACCAGCGTGGAATCTTTCGGAATGCCTGCCTGCTCAAAGCGGATGTCCGCCAAAACCTCTGCCCCCCGGATTGCCACCCGGTTCTCCGGCAGCCCGAGATATTCCGCGAGCTTTTGGGTAAATCCGGCATGTTTGCCGCCGCCGCCCACCACAAAGACGGCACTGACCGATTTTCCGCCGTTCAGCCCGATAATCTCATCCGACACAAGTTTTGTGATCTCATTTACCGCATCCTGCGTGACTTCCATGATCTCTTCCTGATCTACCTGAACTGTCTCGCCAAATATATTTTTAAAAGATATCTGTTTCTTTCGCTCACACTGGCGTTTTACAAATTCTGCTGTCTCAAAATCTGTCAGATAGTGCTGCGCGATCGCCTCCGTCAGCTCATCCCCGGCGAGCGGGATCATCCCAAATGCAATGATGCTCCCATCTTTCACAACCGATATATCAGAAGTGCCCGCCCCCACATCCACAAGGGCGATATTTAAGAGACGGAATTTCTCCGGGATCGCGATCTGGATCGCCGCGATCGGCTCCAGCGTCAGACTGGCCACTTTCAATTTCGCTTCCTCCACCGCCTCATACAGTCCGTCCAC
>CANRMO010000176.1 GCA_947631755.1 uncultured Lachnospiraceae bacterium
ATACTCAGAGACAGCGAATCTACCCAGACCGTATGTCCCGGAAACTCCTCTTCCACTTCTTTCTTAAAAATCTGAGCCTCTGCATCATCTGCCGTATAAGCGATTGCCATATAGAAATTCTCCCCCTCCGGGTCGTGGAAACGCTCTTCAAAATCTTTGCGGACAGCTTTCATCATCGTCGATTTCGCCTGTTTTAATGTTTTTACTTTAGCAAAAGAATCCAACTTTTCCCCCTGAATCTGCAGCACAGGCTTGATGCGGAGAACCGTTCCGATCGCAGCAGCCGCCGGAGTCACCCGTCCGCCCTTTTTCAGATAGGACAGTGTGTCAACCATAATATAGATACTGGATTCAAATTTTTCCCTCAGAAGAATATCCCTTATCTCGGCTCCCCCGTATCCTTTGCCCGCCAATTCTACCGCATCAAACACCGACTGACGCTGGGTGACAGAAATGCGCTGATTGTCCACAACAAAAACCCGGTTCTCATACTCCTCCTCATAGGACAGCATCATCGCCGTGCCGCAGGAACTGCTCAAACCGCTGGACATCGGGATATACACAATCTCATCGTATTCTTTTAGCGTCTCATCCCACAATTTCATCAGAGTGTCCGGCGTCGGCTGGGACGTAGTAACTTCCGCATTCTCGGCCAGATACTGATAGAATTCCGGCTGGGATATACTGATATCCTCATAATATGTCTTGCCATTCACAAAAAAAGGCATGGGAACCACCTGCACCCCGTATTCTTTTGCCTGGGCCTGCGTGATCCCGCTGTTACTGTCTGTTATCACTGCTACTCTGCTCATATGACTCCTCATTTCTGCGCGCGCTCATCTGAGAGCCGCCGCGCCTTTAATAAAATCATGTCTTTTGCAAGTAATAATACTATGTTCCCTCCTCTTTGTCAATCCGGGGCAGGGTCTCCAGCTCGTATTTCTTTCCCATCCTCTCCAGATGTCTCAACACCGGCCGGTACAGAAAAAAGAGAAACAGTGCAGTAGACAGCCCAAAAAGGAGATTGAAAGGAAGTCCCGCCAGATACACTCCGGCAGCCTGCACGGCCGTCGGTTCGCGCACCGTAAAAAATATCGTATTGATCTCCACGATCCCGCCATAGAAAACAGGGACAGAAAAAAAACCATATAGGGCGACAAGCAGTCGGTTCCGGCTGCCCCTGAGCAAAAGCCCGGCGAAAAATCCAATCATTCCCAGGGCAAACATCTGAAATGGCGTCCAGGAACCCTGGCCGAAATAAAAATTTGACACAAAAGCGCTGACCGCCCCTGTCACAAATCCCACCTCCGGCCCAAAAGCCACTCCCGCAATAATGACCACTGCGGCGATCGGCTTGACCTGGGGGAGAAAGAAAAAAGCAATCCTTGAGGCCGCCGCCAACGCACAAAGAGAGGCGGTCACCGTCAGAAGGGCAACGCCTGGCTGCCCCTTTTCAAAGGAAAACAAAAATCCCAATATCCCAATCACTAGTATTAACAGGCTCACGAGATAATACTCTTCACCCTTTAAAATAAAAATCCCAAAATATAACAGTGCCAGTATCACCACAAGAAGGATGATATCAATCACTCTTTTTTTCTGCATAGACGCCCACATCCTCCTGTGTAATGATATGCCTGCTCACTCCTCTGGCAATCCGGTTTATCCCGGTTGTGTAAAACTGATTCTCCTCAAAGAAATTCCTTGTATCCGTCACAAACTCTGTCTTCCCCCGGAACATCAGCGCCATCCGGTCGGCATAGCGGGCGGCGAACTCCATATCGTGGGAGACCATCTGAATCGTTTTTCCCTGCCTTTTCATCTTTTTCAGAAGTTCTCCAAAACGTCTCTTGTTTATAAAATCCATTCCCTTCGTTGGTTCATCCAGCAGGAAAAAACCGGCCTCCCGGCTCAGAATATAACTGAGTGCCGCCCTCTGCAGCTCACCCCCGCTGAGATCGGCGGGGTGCTGCCCGGCAAGGGATATAATGCCGAAATATTCCGCGAGCTCTGCCATCGAATGATCTCTCTCAAAATAACACCCCAGGGAGTCCTCAAGGAAGAGATACCGCGGCTGCTGCGGCAGAAGAACCGTATTCTCTGGCAAGTTTTTTAGTTTTCCGCGGTATGGTCTGTATCTCCCGGAAAACACTTCCAGCAGTGTGGATTTCCCGCTGCCATTCCCCCCCGCCAGACAAGTACAGGCACTCACCGGTATCGAAAGAGAACATTCCTTAAGCACATCCCGCCCCCTTTTGTCATAGCGAAACCACAGATCAACCGCCCGGATTTCATCTTCTCCGCTGCTGTGTCTCCGGGGAGCCTGCCTGCTCTCCCCGCCAGATTCCCGGCAAAAGTGCTCCGGCCTGTCCGCTCTCGCGGCAAAAGATTCCTCAAACCATTTTCTGGCTGATTTCTTTGAAAATACAGCCGGCCCATCCCCGGAATACTCCCTGTGGCATCTTGTGTATGAGGGAAAAAAGGAAATCATCTCTGTATTTTTCACCGCATCCCACACTTCACTGGGTGTTCCCCCGGCGACACATTTCCCACTGTCAAGAAAGACCATGCGGTCTGCGTACATCACTACATCTTCTAATCTCTGCTCAACAATCACAATCGTGATGCCGAGCTCTTCATTAATCTGGCCCAGCAGTTGAAAAAACTTTCTGGCGGCCACCGGGTCCAATTGGCTTGTCGGCTCATCCAATAGAAGCAGATCCGGGTTCATCGCAAGGACCGACGCCACGTTAAGCGTCTGCATCTCTCCCCCACTCAATTCCATGGTATCCCGGCCGAGCAGATCCTCAAGCCCGAAAAACGTGACCATCTCCGCCAGCCGTCTGTGCATCGCTTCCTCCGGCGTCCCTATATTTTCCAGGCCGAATACGATCTCATACTCCACCCGGTCTGTCACGATCTGGTTTGCCGGGTTCTGCCAGACATACCCCGCCCGGTCAGCCCGGCTTGTGAGGATTCCCTCCTCTCTCCCATTGCGCCCGGCCTCCCCCGCCAGCCTGCGCAAAAATGTTGTCTTTCCACTCCCGGAATACCCGGCGACAACACAAAAACAGCCCTTATCTATCTGCCATCTGTCAATCTGCAGGGCGGGCTGTTTTTCCCCCGGATACCAGAACTGGTAATCCTCCGCCTGGATAAATACCATCGCAACTCATCCTTTCCCCGCAACAAGAGCGGAACCATAAAAAATACAGACAATAGAACCCACACACAGACAGGCACAGCCTCTATTCTGACAGAAGGGAAAAAACGCACAACAACAGGATGGCGGCAGAGAAACAGCGCAGTCAGGGCAAAGATCCCCCCCATCCCCGCCAGCACGGCAATATCCTCTGAAGTAAATCTTTTCCGGTAAAAACTACTCCGCTCTCCCGTCCCGTATCCTTTGTTCTGCATAGAAATACTCCGCTCCATAGAATCTTCCAGCATAAATCCCATAAGGGCGGACCAGGCTGCCGGCCGGTTTCCGTGCCGCGAGCACATTTCCCGGAAATCTCGCCCCGCTTTTGGCACAAGGCGCAGGATCATAGAAAAAAGAAGCGCAAACGACGGGAAACGGCCACCGAAAAGCACCATGATCTTCTCCGCTGTCAGATAGCGGCTCAGGCAGGAAAAAAGCATAAGGGAGGCCAGTAAGATGGCGGACATATTCGCTCCATACAAAAGAGCCTCCCCGGTGATCCTCACATCCCCCAGCATAAACAGCAGAGTCACACCCCGGTGGTTCAGAAGAGGATTGACAACCATACAGAAAACAGCCGCCGCCATACTCCCAACGATGGCCTGCCATGTTTTTTTTCTCCCCTCCATGCAGCCGTAGTCAGCCAGGCAGATCAGCCAGATCAGCCCGCACAGAACCGGATGTCCGGCCCACACCATCAGAACGGCCGCCAACACATAGTAAACCAGAATAACAACCGGATGAAATTTTGCAAATGAACCCATATTCTCCCTCTATCTCAATATTTATAGTCATAGAAAAAAACAATTTTGTCGCCGCTCTTTGCTTTATAGTCACTGCACCCTGTTCCGGGGATCTCACCGTTGACCGAATAACGCCATCCGCTCTCATCCCCGCAGTCAAACTCATACAAATTGCCAATCCCCTTTATGTAGTACGAACCATAGAGAGGCGTATACTGGCTGTCGAGAGCAATGTTATTCTCCCCGCATATCCGCTTCAGAATGTCATAGACAGAATCACCATCCTGCAGTACACATGCTCCCGAATAAAAAATCCCGTTCTCTGGCACAACCTCTTCAATCCCATCTCTCCACAGCTCCCGTTTATTCAGAATTGCCGTACAATGGATCTGCAAGGTAATCTGGCCGGAATCCTCCGGCTTTACTGGTTTAGGTATCGGGACCGGAGACGCCGTCGGTGTGGGAGATTTTAAAGCCTCTGCTTTAGAACTGCCAGACGAGGCCTTTTTGCCCGACTTCCCTCCGCTCTTTTTTTCTGCCTTTTTTCCGCTGTTCTTATCCGTATCCTTCTTTGTCTTCTGATCAGCGTTTTTCTTCGTGGACGATCCTTTCTCATCCGGGTCAGCACTCTTTTCATCTGTCTCCAGACTGTCCTTTCTGTCCCCCTGACTCCCTGTCTTCTTCCCGCCGGAAGCAGCAGACGCGGATGGATGTCCCTTTCGCTCCTCTTCACCCGTCCTTTCCCCGCTCTGTCCGGAATCATCCAATCCGGACGAAACGGCAGCCCCGGAAGAGAGCTCCGGTGACAGTGCGGCTCTTGTCACTGCCGTGACAACTTCCAGCCCCTCTCCGTTTTTGGGCGCTGTATTATTTATCGCAGACTGTCCACGGCAGAACAGGACACCCGCCAAAAAAATAAGCAGTATTCCAAACACCGCAATCCATTTCTTTTTCCAGTCCATAATAATCCTCATTCCGGAGCGTTTACGCGACGAGGCGACGAGAAAATCTCTGATTTCTCGTCTGCC
>CANRMO010000177.1 GCA_947631755.1 uncultured Lachnospiraceae bacterium
CAGTATAACAGCATGGAATATCTGTACACACAGATTTATGGCTCCTCTTTCTGGGAATACCAGAATGCGGATAACGCGGGGAGAAACGGGGCGCAGCTGGCCAAGAAAGAGATCATGGACGGCTTGAAGAAGAGAGAGATCCTCTGCATGGAGGCGAAAAAGGCAAATGTGACTCTGTCAGAAGAGGAAAAATCCAAAGTGGAAGAGGATCTGAAAACATTCCGTGACGGCCTGAGCAGCGCACAGAAGAAGATGATGGGGCTGGATGAAAAGACCGTCCGGACAGTGCTGCAGAAACAGGCGCTGGCTGACAAGTACAGAGACCAGGTGATTGCTGGCCTCGGCATCGATGAAGAAGCATTGAAAGCATCTGTGAGCAAGAAAGATTACCGCCAGTACACGCTGCAGTATTATACCTTTGAGAAAAATAACACGGATGAAGAGGGAAAATCTGTCAAGAAAAGTGATGATGTTGTGAAAAAAGCAAAAGAGGACATGGAGGCCCTGCAGAAAAGAGCGGCTGCGGGAAAGGATTTCACAAAAGATGTCATTGCGGACAGCAACGGCGATAATGTGGATGATCAGACAGGCATTTCTTATAAAACGAAAGATCTGCTTGAGACAGACACAGATTTTATGACAAAAAAAGCGCGGAAACTGGTTAAGGCCATGAAAAATGACGAGATCTCCGATGTCATTGAGACAAAGGATGCGTATTTTGTTGTGAAAATGGTCAATAACAATGACCCGAAGGCATATGATGAGCAGTGTACCCAGGTTGTTGAAAATGAGAAAGAGACGCAGTTCAACACAAAATACAAGAACGAAATTAAAGTAAACTATACAGCGAAAGCGCAGAGTTATTGGAAGAAGAGAGTGACAGTGGGCTATCTCACGTATGACCCGGATGCAAAGAGTGCGGAGTGATGGCAGCCGGCGTGACGGCCAGGGAAGAAATCGGAGGTTTGCAGTAAGGAGGAAATCATGGCAAGTGTAAAGAGAGTGTATGTCGAAAAGAAAGAGCCGTACGCAGTGCGGGCAGGTGAATTGCTACAGGAGATCAGAAATTACCTTGATATCAAAGAGCTGGAGAGAGTCCGTGTGCTGGTCCGCTATGATGTGGAGGCATTGTCCGAGGCCACATACCGGAAAGCTCTTGTTACCGTATTTTCGGAGCCGCCGGTGGACATGGTATATGAGGGGGATTTTGAGAGGGCGGCCACAGACCGCGTATTTTCTGTCGAGTATCTGCCGGGGCAGTTTGACCAGAGGGCGGATTCGGCAGAGCAGTGCGTGAAACTTCTGAACGAGAAAGAGGAGCCAGTGATCCGCTCCGCCACAACCTATGTCTTATCGGGAGGTATTTCGGATGACGATTTCGAGAGGATCCGGGCCTATTGCATCAACCCGGTGGATTCCCGGGAGACGGATGAATCTGTTCCGGATACGCTGATTACCGTGTTTGATGAGCCGGAAGACGTAAAGACCTTTGACGGTTTCAAGGATATGCCGGAGGCAGAATTGCGGGAGCTGTACGATTCCCTCGGACTTGCCATGACATTTAAAGATTTCCTTCACATCCAGAACTATTTCTGCGGCGAGGAGAAGAGAGACCCCACGATGACAGAGATCCGGGTTCTGGACACATACTGGTCTGACCACTGCCGCCACACGACGTTTCTGACAGAGCTGAAACATGTGACGATCCAGGAGGGGGCTTATCATGAGCCAATACAGAAGACATTTGACGAGTACAGAGCGGCCCATGAGGAGATGTACAGAGGGCGGGATGACAAGTTTATCTCCCTTATGGACATTGCCCTTCTGGGCATGAAAAAGCTGCGGGCCGAGGGTAAACTCGAAGACATGGAAGAATCGGATGAGATTAATGCCTGCTCGATCGTGGTCCCTGTGGAGATTGACCGCGGGAATGGCCCGGAGACAGAGGAGTGGCTTGTGTTCTTTAAAAATGAGACACACAACCACCCGACAGAGATTGAGCCATTTGGCGGCGCGGCCACCTGTCTGGGCGGCGCGATCCGCGATCCGCTCTCCGGGCGCGGCTATGTGTATCAGGCTATGCGCGTCACTGGCGCGGCCGATCCCACCCGGTCGCTGAAAGAGACGATGGCCGGGAAACTGGCACAGAGAAAGATTGTCACCGGTGCGGCGAAAGGTTACAGTTCTTATGGGAACCAGATTGGACTTGCCACCGGGCTGGTGGATGAAGTGTACCACCCGGGATATGTGGCAAAGCGGCTTGAGATCGGCGCAGTTATGGGCGCTGCTCCGAGAAAGAATGTAATCCGGGAAAATTCGGATCCGGGAGATATTATCATTCTCCTCGGCGGGCGCACTGGGCGCGATGGCTGCGGCGGGGCCACTGGTTCTTCCAAAGCCCACAATACAGCGTCCATTGACACCTGCGGGGCAGAAGTCCAGAAAGGGAACGCGCCCACAGAGCGCAAGATCCAGCGCCTGTTCCGGAGAGAAGAGGTGAGCCGTCTCATTAAGAAATGTAACGATTTCGGGGCCGGCGGCGTATCTGTTGCCATCGGGGAACTGGCAGATGGCCTGACGGTCGATCTGGATAAGGTGCCGAAAAAATATGCGGGGCTCGATGGGACAGAGCTTGCGATCTCGGAGTCCCAGGAGCGTATGGCGGTAGTAGTCGACCCGAAAGATGCAGACCAGATGCTCGCCTACGCAGAGGAGGAAAATCTGGAGGCGGTCTGTGTTGCCGTTGTGACAGAGAACCCGCGGCTTGTGCTGAAATGGCGCGGAGAGGAGATTGTGAATATCTCACGCGCTTTCTTAAATACAAACGGAGCCCACCAGGAGACTGATGTGACGGTGGCTGTTCCGGACGAGAGGGAAAATTATCTGAACAGGGAGGAAAAAGTAGAGAGTTTCCGGAAGTCTTTCCTGGAGAGGCTGGGAAGTCTCAACGCCTGTTCGAAAAAGGGCCTTGTGGAGATGTTTGACAGCTCCATCGGAGCCTGTACGGTCACAATGCCATATGGTGGCAGATATCAGCTGACGCCGGTTCAGACTATGATCGCAAAACTTCCGGTCATGGACGGAAAATGTGACACTGTGACGATGATGAGCTATGGGATGGATCCGTATCTGATGAGCTGGAGTCCTTATCACGGCGCAGAGTATGCCGTGCTAACCTCTGTCGCAAAAATTGTGGCGGCAGGCGGTGACTACAGAAAGATCCGTTTCACATTCCAGGAATATTTCAAACGTATGACGGTAGATCCCGAGCGCTGGGGCGAGCCGATGGCCGCCCTGCTTGGGGCCTATGATGCCCAGATCAGACTGGGGCTGCCGTCCATAGGCGGAAAGGACAGTATGTCTGGTACTTTCAATGATATTGATGTGCCGCCGACTCTCTGCTCCTTTGCTGTGGATGTGGCACAGCTCTCAGATGTGATCACTGGGGAAATAAAAGAAGCCGGGGACAGACTGGTTAAATTTACAATTAAGAGAGACCAGTTTGACTTGCCGGACTTCCCATCTATTATGGATCAGTATGATAAGATCACGAAGCTGATGAGGGACGGCGTGATCAAAGCAGCCTATGCGCTGGACGGAAACGGTGTGGCGGATGCCGTTGCCAAGATGGCGTTCGGCAATAAGATTGGGGCAAAATTCTGCAAGCATAAACCGAAAGAGTATTTCTTTGTCCCGGCTTATGGAGAGATCGTCGCTGAGATTGCTGAGAGCGATCTCGCGAAACTCGATGAGGCCGGTGTGGCTTATGACAGGATTGGCAAGACTCTGCCGGAGGCTGTGTTTGTCTGCGGGGATGAGGAGATTGCGATGGACGATGCCCTTGCGGCGTGGACCGGGACATTGGAGAACGTATTCCCTACCCGCTCCGGTGTGGAAGAAAAAGAAATTAAAACAGGATTATATGAAACGAAAGACATCTATGTCTGCCGGCACAAGGTTGCCAGGCCAAAGGTATTTATTCCGGTATTTCCCGGTACAAACTGCGAGTACGACACGGCCATCTCATTTCGTGAGGCAGGGGCGGACACAGAGAGCATCGTCTTTAAAAATATGACAGAGCAGAACATTACAGACAGTGTGGCCGCCTTTGAGCAGGCCATCCGGGATGCCCAGATCCTCATGTTTTCCGGTGGTTTCAGCGCCGGTGATGAACCGGACGGCTCGGCCAAATTTATCACTTCTGTTTTCCGCAATGAGCGGATCAAAGAGGCGGTCCACGAACTGCTGGAGGAGCGCGATGGTCTGATCCTCGGTATCTGCAACGGATTCCAGGCGCTGATCAAACTGGGGCTGGTCCCCTACGGAAAGATTACGACGCAGACGGAGGACTCGCCGACTCTGACGACAAACAGCATCGGCCGCCACATTTCCAAATCGGTGTACACGAAAGTGGTGACAAACCAGTCTCCGTGGCTCAGAGAGGCAGAACTCGGCGGCGTCTATGCCGTGCCGGCCTCCCACGGCGAGGGACGGTTTGTGGCAAGTGATAAATGGCTGGAGAAACTGTTTGCAAACGGCCAGGTGGCAACCCAGTATGTGGATGTGGACGGAGAGCCCACGATGGATGAAGACTTCAATCCAAACGGATCCTATATGGCGATCGAGGGCATCACAAGTCCTGATGGCCGTGTGCTCGGAAAGATGGCTCATTCGGAGCGCCGCGGGGAAGGCGTCGCAAAGAACATTTACGGCGAGCAGAATCAGAAAATTTTCCTGAGCGGAGTGAGATATTTTCAATGACGGATCATATAAAGAACAAATATAAGATCATATTGGCGTCTGGTTCCCCCAGACGCCGGGAACTTCTGGCGATGCTCGGAGTTCCTTTTGATGTAAAAGTATCCCGGACAGGAGAGATGGCGGCCGGCCCGGATCCCGCCGGTGTGACAGAGGAGCTGTCCCGGCAGAAGGCCGTGG
>CANRMO010000178.1 GCA_947631755.1 uncultured Lachnospiraceae bacterium
TCTCTCTGGCAAAGCGGATCATGTCCACACTGTCCCCTGTTGAGCAGTGGCACAGGTGAAGCCGGGCCCCCGTCTCCTTTGCCAGCAGGATGTCCCGCGCAACGATTACGTCCTCCACCGCATTTGCAATGCCCTCCACGCCAAGCTCTTTTGCTTTCTTTCCGGCATTCAGGGCTCCCTTTCCCACCATATTTTTGTCCTCACAATGGGCAAAAACAGGTATTCCGGCCCTGGCCGCCTCCCTCATCGCCTGACTGTAAAGGCGGGCATTCATAACCGACTTTCCGTCTTCACTGATGGCCCGGGCCCCGGCTGCTGCCATCCCGGCAATATCCGTCATCTCTTCCCCCATCTGCCCGACCGTCACAGCGCCGACCGGGTATACATGGATCCGGCTGTCCCTCTCAGCGATCTCCAGCACCTTCCGTATCCTGTCCGGGCTGTCCGTGGCCGGTTTCGTGTTGGGCATCGGGCAGACTGCCGTAAATCCGCCCTTCGCCGCTGCCGCCGCACCGGTCTTCACCGTCTCCTTGTACTCAAATCCCGGCTCCCGGAAATGCACATGAAGATCCAAAAAACCCGGCATCACATACCGGCCCTGTGCATCGATCACTGTACCATTTTTTTGACATATATCTTTTTCTGTATCGGACGAAAGGCTGCCCACCCCGGCAACCTTTCCATCCAGAATATATAGATCGCATATTTCATCGCGGCCATTCGCTGGATCCAGCAGATGGCCATTTTTAATCAATAGGCTCAATAAACAGATCCACCTTTCCAAAATCATCCAGATCAAACTGACTGGTCAGCCCTGCCCTCTCAATGTCCTGCACCACTGCTTTATTCGTGATCACACGGGAAATTTCTTCCTTTGCGACCCATTTGCTGTCGTGCAGTTCCTCTGAGAGAACCACTTCATCTGTCTGGGCATCGCACAAAAAGGCAACTCCTACCGTACAGATTTCGCCGGCAGTGAAACCCCATGTGTACAGCGTTTTATCTGCTTTGACCGGAATCCCGGCTTTCTCCGAGACAATCCGCTCGACCGCCTTTTCCGGCGTCTCACCAAATTCCATCTCGCCGTCGATAAATTCCCACTGATAGGGTTCAAAGATCCGGTCGTCATACCAGCGCTCAACCGCCAGATAATTTTCCTTATACTGTACAATTCCTTTCACCAGAACACGAAATTTCCCCATATGAACCTCCATTCTATTTTTCCCTCTATTTCTCTTCAATGTAACCTTTTGCCTTCAACAGTTCTGCCATCAGAACTGCTCCGCCCGCAGCCCCGCGCACGGTGTTGTGGGAGAGGCCGACAAACTTCCAGTCAAAGAAAGAATCTTCTCTCAGCCGTCCTATGCTGACACCGAACCCATTTTCATAATTGACATCCAGTGCCACCTGTGGGCGGTCATCCTCCTCTAAATACTGGATAAACTGCTTCGGCGCATTCGGCAGCCCAAGCTCCTGCGGAGCTCCCTTAAACTCTATAAGCGCCCGGATCAATTCTTCTTTTGACGGTTTCTGCTTAAAGTTCACAAATACCGCCGCCGTGTGTCCATCCAAAACCGGCACGCGGATACACTGGCTTGTAATGAGCGGCGTCTCGGCTTTTACAATCTGTCCGTTTTCCACTCTTCCCCAGATGCGGAGCGGCTCCTGCTCACTCTTCTCTTCCTCTCCGCCGATATAGGGAATGATATTGTGCTCCATCTCCGGCCAGTCCTTAAATGTCTTTCCGGCACCGGAGATTGCCTGGTACGTAGTCGCGACAACAACCGTCGGCTCAAACTGTCTCCATGCGGTCAGCGCCGGCGCATAACTCTGGATCGAACAGTTTGGCTTGACACAGATAAATCCCCTGGCCGTCCCGAGCCGCTTCTTCTGGCTCTCTATCACCTCAAGATGTCCGGGATTTACCTCCGGCACGATCATCGGGACATCCGGCGTCCAGCGGTGCGCGCTGTTATTTGACACAACCGGGGTCTCAGCCCTCGCATAATCTTCCTCAATTTTCTTTATCTCTTCCTTTGTCATATCAACAGCGCTGAAAACAAAATCCACCTCACTGCTGACCGCCTCAATATCATTTACATTTTTAACAACGATCTTTTTTACAGCCTCCGGCATCGGGGCCTGCATCTTCCAACGTCCGCCGACAGCCTCTTCATATGTCTTGCCGGCACTTCTCGGACTGGCTGCCACAGTCACAACCTCAAACCACGGATGATCTTCCAGCAGGGATATAAATCTCTGCCCCACCATACCGGTGCCGCCAAGGATACCAACCCTCAATCTGTCACTCATTTGTTTCTCCTCCATTTGAGTAAAATTCATAATCTCTTTAATCATACTATAAAATCATGGTTTTTTCAATCATTGTTTTTCCAGTCCCCAAATTTCCCCAAAAACCGTTCCTTGAATGGACTCCTCCTTCAATGATCTAAAAAATTCCCCACCGACCACGATCGATAGGGAATTTTCACAAACAATAACATTCATTCTACCTTTTCTACGCCTAGCACAAAGTCATCCTGCGTGTTGTCCCGCATCAAACACAATGAGATATAATAGTTTGTTCCTTCATCCAGCGTTGACGGACACGTCACTTGATCACCGTTTTTATAAGCCTGGCCTATGTCCGAAAAAGTAAGGTAATGATAATCCGAATTCTCGTACTTCTTGTCGGAATAAACCTTAAACCATATATCATCCTCCAGACCGGTTGAATAGATTTGATAGGTTCCGGTCTCTTTCGGAGTGAACTTATACCACTTCTTCAAGTTGTTATCCAGGGACACATTGACCCCGCCTTCCAACGTCAGCTCTGTGATACGGTCCCCCGTCGGGGTAGCTGCCACCACTTCATGCACAGTCTTATCGGCAGCAGTAAAGGTAACCGTAAAGTCATATAAGGACGCCATAACCGGTGAAATATCCGGGTCTGAGCGAAGGGTATATGTCCCCGGCCGTACAAGAAATGTCTCATCCTGGCCAATCAGCACACCCTCTTCATCCCGCCAGTAAATCTCATATAAATTGTCTTTGTTTGGCGCTCTCAGATTCACCTGGCACACAGGCAATACAACGGTTCCTAAAGACATATAAGAGCCTTTCACTTCCACGCCTTCCATCACCTTGTATACCGAACCAAAATCGCTTTCAAATTGAATATCGTAAACACCTGCCGGTACTTCAATAGAAAAAATACTGTTTGTTACCTTCAAGTCTGCTATTGGTTTGGACTGGGAGAAATACCTGTATCGTATCTCCCGATCCCGTGGTATCACATATATCTTTAATCCGCCTCCACGGAAATAAAGACCGGTTCCACCGAGATCTTCCACCGAGCCAGACAGTCTGCACAAACCTTCCACGTGATAAACAACTGTAACACGGGTTTTCAAATTCGTATTTTCCTTATCTGCCACATCTACATATAGTTGATAGGTACCTGCTTCTGCAAACTCTGCTACTACTTTACCTGTAGAATCCACAGTAAAATCGTGGTCTCCTCCCGCTTCTGTATAGGTATAGGAACCACTTCCTCCAATCGCTCTCACATACGCTTCTTCATTTTGTCCCACCCGTATATATTTTCCCTTAGCGGCGGCGTATAAGTTTGTTTCATCTCCTACAAGAAAGGTACAATCATAAACGCGGTGATTTCCTGCCTCATCGCTGACATCCAGCTTAAACTGGTACATTCCGGTATTTTCCGGTGTTCCTGCCACATATAAGTCGCGTCTGGAGAGCGAATATTGCATTCCATCCGGCATGTTTCCAATCACGTTACATTGAAGCTCTCCCACAAAATCCTCATTATGCAAATTCTGATGTGGATTGCTCCTATCCGTTCCAAGGGTAAATTTCTCAATCCATTCCCGCGTAATGGTTACAGACTCACATTCAAATTGATCCTCCGCCACCAAAGGCTCCCCACTTGTCCTCGCAACAGAAACCTGTACATAGCCATTGTTCACAATGTAATTTCCTGATATTTTAGTATCATCATCCAGTACCACTTCATATTGAAGCGGGTCGATCTTCTCTATGCTTTTGATGCGCAGCGCTTCTCCATAGCTGTCCTGCTCTGTCTTTTTCGTTTTAATCACAAGACTATCCGTGGCAATCCTGGAAGTTTCATTAAAGAAAATCATAAGTTCATGATTCCCCGTTACCATCACACGTTCAATTTGCAAGGTATCTGTTACGCTTGCACCCGGTGTTGCCGTTGGCTCTACTGTTGCTTTTGCCGTTGGTGCTGCCGTTGGCTCCGCAGTCGGTGCCACAGTTGCGATCGGCCCCTTCGTGCCGCTGGCTGGCTCAGTTGCCCCTGGTGTTACCACTGGCTCTGCCGTCGGCCCTACTGTTGCTTTTGCCGTAGATGCTGCCGTTGGCTCCGCAGTCGGTGCCGCTTCCACACCTGGCGTTATGCCTGGCTGTGTACCTGCTGCCGCATCCACATTTGAAACATTTCTTTTCTTTATCACTTTTACTTTCAGCTTAAGCTTCTTAGCCTTTTTCTGACCTTTCAAAAGAAGTTTAACCTGAATCTCTGCACTTCCCTTTGCCTTGCCCGTTACTTTGAAAGCGGTCTTTTTATTGCCTTTTCTCTTAACAGCAGCAACTTTTTTATTACTACTTTTTACGGTAAGCTTTTTGACCTTTTTAGCTTTTACATTCTTAATCGTAATGGTTGATGATCTGCCAATTGCAAGTGTTACAGATTTTTTCGAAAGCTTAACCTTCTTAGCTGCGTCCACATCTACTGATGTTGTCACA
>CANRMO010000179.1 GCA_947631755.1 uncultured Lachnospiraceae bacterium
AGCCAACGTAGTTGGCATTGGCGCTCGGATCGTCTTGTGCAAGCACAGACATATCCTCGCTTTGCCTTCGCGCAAAAAAGAGAATGGCATATGATATGCCACTCCCTCTATTGATTGCATAACGGATCTTATAACTGATGATTCAGTACCCGCTGCATCTCAATCACCTGCTCTGTTGTCAATTTGCAATTGCTGAGATATTCGGTGATGAAGTTTGTCAGAGAACCATTGTACATTTTGCTCAGCAGAGCTTTTGTCTCTATTTCCTGAACCTCTTTTTTTGTAACCTTTGCCCGGCACAAAAAGCCGGGATCCTCGCGGCTGATGGCGCCTTTGTCGATCAATCGTTTTATCACTGTGTATGTAGTATTTTTTTCCCAGCCAATGTATTCTTTGATAATCTTTGATATATCTTTTGCGGCAAGAACTTTATTCGACCACAGCAATTCCATCACATTCAGTTCCCCCTCATGCAACCTCAATTCTTTGTTCATCTGTGATCCCCTCCTTGCCGTTTAGTTCTATCAATGTAGTATACCTCGTCTACCTAAGTAGAATACCTGTTTTTCTTTATTCCTGCGTTTTAAAAACAGGGAACGAAGTACCTCTATACTACACCTATAGTAGTGTAAAAGTCAAGGATTTTTGGTGAAAAAAATACCTTTTTTCCCTTTATTTTCTAAGCCGTATGAGGGTCTCTACAAAATATTGAGGAAGGGGTGCTATCACTTCTATATATTGATTTGTGCGCGGGTGCTGAAATCCAAGAATTCTGGCGTGGAGTGTCTGCCCCTGCAGGCCGGGGACAGGACCGGGGGATTTTGGGCCGTACACAGCATCTCCCAGAAGCGGATGGTTTATGTATGCCATATGCACCCGGATCTGGTGTGTCCTGCCAGTCTCCAATTCACATTCAACGTGATTAAAGCGGCTATTCAGGCGGTTTAACACGCGGTAGTGTGTAACTGCCCTCCTGCCCTTTTCGGGCGGCAAAACAGCCATTTTTTTGCGTTCTGAGGGGTGCCTGCCGATTGGCTTATCGATGGTGCCACTGTCCTCCGAAAAATTGTGCCAGACAATGGCATCGTATTTTCTCGTGATGGAGTGGACGCTCAACTGTTCTGCGAGCGACCGGTGGGCCAGGTCTGTTTTACAGACGACGAGGGCCCCTGTCGTATCTTTGTCGATCCGGTGGACGATACCCGGCCGCATAAAGCCGTTAATGCCCGACAGCTGCCCCTTGCAGTGGTATAACAGCCCATTGACAAGCGTGTGGCTTGTGTGGCCCGCTGCAGGGTGGACAACCAGGCCTTTTGGCTTATTGACCACAAGCAGATCTTCATCCTCATAGAGAATATCAAGATCCATCTTCTCCGGCAGTACCTCTATCTTCTCCGGTTCTGGTACTATGACGGTGATTTCGTCATGAACACGAACGGGAACTTTGGATTCTGTGACAAAGTTCCCGTTTGAAAGAACAGATTCATTTTTTATCAGTTTCTGCAGATAAGATCTGGAAAACTCAAGCTCTTCTGAGAGAAACCGATCCAGCCTCACGCCGTCCATTTTTTTTGGCACAACAAGTATTACTCTTTCTTTTTCCATAAAAAATCTTCATCCTTATAATAAAATAATAAACAATGGATCAACAGTGCTGCAGCTATGCAGACAAAACAGTCCGCGACATTAAAAACGGGAAAATTGATGCATTCAAAATAAATGAAATCCACTACATAGTGCCACACGGCGCGGTCGATAAAATTTCCAATCGCACCCGCTGCCAGAAGAATGACCGCAAACCTCAGATACAGGTATTTGCGCTCAAATGGCATCTTCCCGTAAAAATAGGCCATAATGGCCAGGACAATGAAAGTCACGACATAAAACAGCCAGAATGCATTCTGGAAAATTCCCCAGGCTGCCCCTCTGTTCTCCAGATAGTGAAGGGAAAGTACCCCCGGTATGACGGTTATATCTCCTTTCATCAGATGGGAGACGGCCAGCTGTTTTGTGAACCGGTCCACTCCGGTCAGCGCAACGAATAATGCTGCATATATTATGTTTGTGAATAAAATCGTTTTTTTCATTTAAAAATCATCAACCGATCCCAGGAACTCGAAAGGATCGTCTTCCTGCCCTTTCGGATTCTTTTTTTTGCCACCCATGTTCATGCTCTGCAGCAGAGAATCCAGGGTGGGGGCATCCTCTTTCTTTGATTTTGGCGGTTCCAGAATTTCCAGATCGTCCGCGTGCGCCTGATTTAATCTGGCGTCCATGGGTTCGAGCGGCCTGGCGTCCACCGGCTCTTTAACTGTTGCTTCCTGGACAAATACCAGATCGGAATCCTTTGCCTTTTTGGATCTTTTTTTCTCTTTCGATGGTTTCGGCCGGTCATCTTTTCGCGGCACACTCTCTTCCTGCATCTGGACCTGCTGGATGGAATCCCTGAGATCAATCGTATCCGCTGTGAGGATCGACATCGTGTCCTCATCGTCTGCCGGCATCCGGTTTCTCGCACCGCCAATGTCCTTTTTGATGTCCGGGAGAATGACGGTCTCACCTCCCAGCCCGCTGTCGGTGCCGGTTTCAGCCACATCACCTGCCGGCGGCCCACTGGCCGGTATATGCGATGCCTGCTGTGGAGGCTCCTGCTGCACAATGTCCGGTTCTCTCATGTCAGAGGCGGCATCGTTCTGGAGGGGGGCATGTTTGCCCGCAGCGCTGTTTTCCTGCCGCACATGGACAAAGTCCTCATCTAACTCCGGGGTGTCTACCTCGAAAGTTTTACTCGTGACAAGTTTCAGCTGGTTTGTGGCCACCTGTTTCAGCTCTGCCCGGTATTGGTTAAATTCCTGCACCAGCGTCATGCATTTTTCGCGGATCCGCTCATATTCCTGCTCCGCCTCGGAGATGATCTGTTCTGCCCGTGTATTTGCGTCTTTTTCGATCGCCTCTGCTTTCATCATGGCGGCGTCCTTTGTCTCGGTAGATGTCTTCTCAGCCAAAACAAGGGCTTTCTGCATAGTAGATTCTATGGAACGGTAATACTGGATGCCATCACTCAATGTCTTTATTTTTTTCCCTAATTCCCGGTTCTCTTTTTTCAGTTCTTCGTTCTCGGTATAAAGATTTTTATAGTTCTCATTGACAAGATCGAGGTAATCATCCATCTGCGCCTTGTCGTAGTACTTCTTTCTTTTCGGATCGACTTTTTTACTCTGTAAATCTAATGGCGAAAGCATTACTCGATTCCTCCCTTTTAAAGGTATTTGTATATTACAATTTTTTGTCTTCCCTTTTTTGTAAGAGAATGTTCCGGTACATCAATACGGAATTTCCCATATCCCCGGACAGTCAATACCGATCCGTCCCGGCAGAGATAACTCACAGAATCCTGCTCTTCATGATCGGCAATCACGAACCCCCGGCGGATCTGATCCGCAGCTTTTGTGCGCGACAGGCCTGTGACGGCAGCCACAATGTTGTCAAGTCTTGCCGATGCCACACTGCTGTTCCACTGTTCCGTCCGCTGAGGGGGAAACTGCCCGAAATCATGTATCTGTTCACAGATAACTGGCATATGCCGCACCATAGTCAGATTTTCTAAAATGAAAGAACAAAATTCTTTTCTGCAAAACAGAAAAGCGGCCTCATCACAAATCCGGATGTCCCCGATACGGGAGCGCTCCATTCCGAGATTCATCACTGCCCCGAGATAGTCTCTGTGCCCGGGCCTCTGCCCATGATAACCTTTCCCCGGGATTATTCGGATAGCGGAGATGGGAAAAAGCAGAAGCTCCTCCTCCTGTGGCCACGATCCGGGGAAAAAACCAGCCATGACATGATCGCAATCACTGTGGCCGCCGAAAAAAACAGAGCGGATATCCCGGAACTCTCTCTTTATCCGGTTCAATACAGCGTACTCTTTTGCGGTCAGAAAATCGGAAAACACAGGATACCCCGCCCGATATGCCCTATTGGCAAGATCGCACATATGTCCTGCAAAAAATTGTTCTCTCTTCTCTTCCATATTTAAAATTCGCGGTTGATGACCGGCATGGAGTAGGAGCCGTCCATTGACATAGAATCGCCGCTGATATCTACATTTTCAGGTGAAAATATGAAAATGTACTTGGAAATCTGGTGATATTTTCCGTTAATGGCGTAAATACATCCCGAGATAAAGTCCATGATCCTCTGGGCATCATCCGGGTCAAATCCCTCTAAATTTACGATTACAGGCCGATTGGACAAAAGCATATTGCAGATCTCCTGTGAATCCTCAAAAGAGTGCGGTTTGATCACATTTACTTCCATTGAGCTGCGGTTCATGGAAACGACTTTTGATTTTGACGCGAGAAAGCTTCCTTTTGCCTGTCTCGGTTCCGGTTCGCTCTCCTCCGGGGCTTTTGGCCTTGTGGAAGACGCAGATCGTTTCTGGACTGCTGGCTCAGGCCTCTCGTCATATCGCTCATCGTACCCGGAATCCTCGTAATCATCGTATTCCGGATCCTCGAACTTAAAGAAATTCATAATTGAATCCAATCCCATGTCTTTCGTTCCTTTCTTTTACAAATATACTCTGTTTCCAAAGATACCGGTCCCTACACGCACATAAGTAGCGCCCTCTTCGATGGCAACTTCATAATCCCCAGTCATCCCCATGGAAAGTTCATGCATATCAATATTATCAATGTTTTTGCTGTTAATGTCAACTAGTAATTTGTGTAAATTTCGAAAATGTACGCGATTTTCCTCCGGATCCACTACAAATGGCGCAATTGTC
>CANRMO010000180.1 GCA_947631755.1 uncultured Lachnospiraceae bacterium
AGCAGAAGAAAAAAGAGAACAAAAAAAAGAAATCGGAGGATATCAAAGAAAAAATCCGTGTTTTCTCTTTTGTCTCTCTTGACCCGATCATAGAGGTGGCACATCTGGTAGGTTCCTCCTACAGCGGAAAAAATTCGGTCTGGAAAGACGAGGGAGGCAACCGCTATTATCTGATGTTGAACCGCAGCGGGGCAAAATCTGGTTTCCAGTCGGCCTGCTCCTTGATATCTGAGTTCGGAAAAGAGGAATTGGTTACTTACGCATCACAGGATTTTTACAATGAGCATTTCTGCCTGATCATCAAAGACAAAGCGCTGTCGCAATTAGCCCTGCTGTAACAGGCGCGCGGCACCTTTCCTGTACTGAGAAAAATATTATCTAAAAAAAGGACCGTCACCCACGACAGTCCTTTCTTTTTTCATCTTCAAAAATAATAGATTCCCCTATCTCTCCTGCAGTGTCTTCTCACATGCCACACGCCCTCTCGCTTTCTGTGAAGCGTGGTAATAGAGGAGCAGCATAACGATTGCTATATGCGCCAGGATCTGACGGATAACCCCGCCTTTCTTCGCCCATTCTGCTATTCTGGCGACAAGCCTGTTCTTCTTATCCTCAGACATTATTTCACAGGTAGCTTTAAAATAGAGCAAAAGCCAGGAAAATCCAGCCACCATAGTGAGAGTGGCATAAATCTGCGGGTAGAACATATCCCCGGTATCCGGCAGGCTCCCGCCGTTAAAGATTCCCGAACCGCCGCTATCACTGCTGCCGCCACTGCCACCATCCGTATCCGTATCGTCTGTATCTTTCGATCCCTTTGATCCCGTCGTATTCTTTGCAACATTTTTCCCTGTCTCCTCATAAGCCAGGGCATATGTAGAAAAGCAGTCCGTCTCTACGGTAATGCTGTTGTCGTCCTTATCCAGATTTTTTAAAAGGACTGCTTTCCCGTCATGGACACGAACGATAGAGAAATTCTTTTTGCCCTCTCTCAGATCAGCAGGCACTTCAAATACCAGACGCACATTCCCGGAAGTTTTTGTCAGCCTCTGCCTCTCACCATTGCCTACACTCTTATACAGATTGAGATCCAGATACTGGCCCACTGTATTGGCACCGGCCAGATTGCGCACCGCCTGCTTTTCCTCTTCGCTGACACTGCTGTCTATATTCTCCACTGTGAGGAAAATCTGGGCAAAACCACCACTGGCAATGCTGCTCTGCTCCTCCGCAGACAATATGTATTTCGTAAGTTCTTCCTCTGAGTTGTCAATTGTTATCCTCGGAACATCTTTCCCCTGCTGTACGAGAACTGCAAGACCTTTCTGCTGGGACGGGGGCGGCGTCGGCGTCTGGGTAGGAACCGGAGTCGGTGTCTGGGTAGGAATGGCCGTTGGCTCTTTTGTCGGCTCCTCAGTCGGTTCTTTTGTTGGCTCCTCGGTTGGCTCTTCCGTCGGCTCCTCGGTTGGCTCTTCTGTCGGCTCTGGCGCCTCTGTCACCTCGACCTCAAACGCCTCCGCATCACTGGCATAGTTTGTCGCCGCGCCTCCGCTCACACTCTCAGCAAAAATAATTACTGTATAAGTGCCCGGTGTCAGATCTCTGGGAATCACCACATCACAGCTCCCCTTTTTCGCTGCTCCGATCTTCCCATAAGCGCGGACTGCTCTGGTCTGGTCCACAATCATAGCGGAGAGCTGCGTGTACTCATTGTCATTATCCGCCGGTAAATTTTTTACCTTTACAGAGAACTTTCCGCCCGCGGCAACGGGTTCATCCGCATCCTCGCTCTCTGCCGCGAAACCACTTCCGTCTTTGAGCGTCAGTTTCCACTCTTTCGCTGTGCTGCTTTTTGTCATCTTCAGAGAATCCGGATTATCCAGTCCCGCCTCAACGGCAAACAAAATAGCAGAGGGATCCAGGTTCAGAGCGGGGCTGATGCCAGAACCCTGGTATTTATATCCGATACTTCCCGCGTAGGTGATATCCCCTTCATCACAGGATATCTGTCTCCACCTCTCAAAATTTTTTCCGGTCGTGCTATTTTGTACATTTGAATAAGATCTCAAAAGCCAGCCGCCCACATTTGCCGCTACACTGCTCTTCTTTCTGCTATTTGCAGAATCTCCGTTATCCGCATAGCCATATCTGGCCGTTTTAACCTCTTCATTCGACAGCAGGAATATCTTTTCGCCCTGTAAGGCAGATGAAACTTTTGTCTTTTCTGCCGTGCTCTCCACGATCGCCGCCCGCTCCGTATCCGTAAACGCCGAGGAAAGGAAGCCGCTATCGCTGTAATCACCCTGGCTGTTCAGATATTTTCTGATATCACTTTCCTCATACTCTGTCGTCGTCACAACATCGGATTCTTCGTCCATTTCCCATTTTTTCAGTACACTGTCACAGTCAAGCAGCATCGTCTCTGCCCCGGAAAATTTTGTGTCCGCTGTGTCAAGCACGCGGTATTTCACCGGATGTCCCTCATAGCTGCCCAGGTATACATAGCTGCCCGCCCATGAGGCATCATTGTCCTCACAGACCTGCGGATCCGAGATGCCGGCGATCTCGCCGCTTATATTCAGGTTGACCGTCCTGGCAGGCGCACCATTCTCCGCATTCGCCTCTCTGCGTACCTTGTAGGGGCCGAGCTGCCCGGCAGACAACAGCACTGCCACCAAAGAAATACAGATTGCTATGCTCAAGCCCTTTTTTTGTTTCCCTCTCATAATATCCTCCATTCAATTATTTATCTCTCGGAAAATTCTCCCCGCCCTGTTCCGGCGTCACTGTTTATACTGGATTCTTCTTCTTGAGAAATTCATTAATTTTGTCAACCAGATCCTGAGCGTCCAGGCCGTGTACCGAAGCGGCTTCTTCCAGGCTCTCCCCCTGGGAAGCCGGACAGCCGATACAGTGCATACCGACAGCCATCATAATCGGAGCGATTGTGGCGTCTTCTTTCAGAATCTCCCCAATCAGCATATCCTTTGTCACTTCTCTTAACATCTTCTTCTCCATTCTAAGCGCGTCTTCTTTACCCGGCGCAAAATCCTGTTAATCATACAAATTCAATTATAAAACAGAACCGCCCAATTGTCAATGTGTGGTAAAAAACCAGACATTTTTACCGTTTCACATCCGTTTCTCTTCTGGGACCAATCCTTCCTCTGTCATCCGATATACCTTATCACACACCTCTCGGATGTATTTTCTGTCATGGGAGACGCTGATGACAGCTCCCGGAAATCCCGCCAGCATGTCCCGTATGACTGGCCCGGAAAGGGGAGAAAA
This sequence comes from uncultured Lachnospiraceae bacterium, assembly GCA_947631755.1. Classification (GTDB taxonomy): domain Bacteria; phylum Bacillota; class Clostridia; order Lachnospirales; family Lachnospiraceae; genus Eubacterium_F. The sequence continues at coordinate 3,292 of CANRMO010000180.1, forward strand.
ATTGCGCGTAGGTTCATCCATGATCAGGACATTGGCTCCGCTCATACACGTCTTCAACAGCAGAAGTTTCGCTTTTTGCCCGCCGGACAGTTCGCAGACCGGATGCTCCATTTCATCCGGCGTGTATTTGAGGCTGCCAAGAAATGTCCGCATTTTCGTCTCCTCCTCCCTGCCCCCACCTTCTGCCAGGAAAGCCACAGGCGAGGATTTTGAATTTGCCCTGAATTCTTCTATGTCCTCATAATTCTGCGGTATATAGGCAGCCCGGATGTCCGTTCTCCCACAGAGCAGGCCAGCGATCCTCTTAATGAGCGTTGACTTTCCCGCGCCATTGTCCCCGATCAGACATACCTTCTCCCCTCCGGTGACCCTGAGATGGATATTCCGTGCCAATACCCTCCCCTCCACGGCCAGCTCTGACAGCGAAAAATCCAACACAACTTTTTTCGGCGGCAGCGTCTCCGTCTCTGGAAATTTTATAAAAATTGATTCTTCCACATCCGGCATTTCCATCATCTGGTCAAATTCTTTATCAAATCTCCTCTCTGCGCTCTTCAATGTGTGCATTTTCTTTTTCAGCATTTTTGCGCCGTGCGGGGACTTCCTTGTGATGGACTCCTGCTGATATTCTACTTTCTGCCGGATCTGCCGGAACCTCTCCTGCTGTTTCTGGTACTCGCTGCGCTCTTTTCTGGCAAGCTGCCCCTGCTTTTCCAGCCCGCTGGCACGTTCCCTCACATAAGTTCCGTAATCCGCCGTCTTCACTGTGTGCCTTGCCTTTTTCTTCTTCCGGATCTGCTCCAGGTGAATGATCTTGTTTGCCGTCCGCTCCAAGAGAACCTCATCGTGGGAGATAAAGAGCACCGGCCCTCTCCAGCCGAGTATAAACTGCTCCAGCCACAAAAGCGTGGCCAGATCAATATCATTGGACGGTTCATCCAATAGTAATACATCCGGTTTCCGGCACAATATGCGGATCATGCACACTTTTATCTTCTCGCCGCCAGACAACGTATCCATCCGCTGCTCCGAGTACAAAAACGGTGTCGGCACATGCAGTTTCCGTGCATACATCGCCAGTTCTTTCGGGTCACTTTCCAAAAACCCAGACTCCTCCGACAAAAAAGCATAGACGCTTTTTTCCCTCTCCTCCGGCTCTAACTCCTGCCCCAGATATCCCAGGATACACCGGTTCCGGACAATCTGTCCCGTGTATTCTATATAATCTGAAACAAGCGCCTCATCATAGATCAGCCGCAGCAAGGTAGATTTCCCATTTCCCTCTTCGCCGATCACTGCCGCCCTGTCTCCGTCATTTAGCGTAAAGGACAACCCCGACACCAGCTCCCTCAGATCTTTTTTATGCGTTATACTCAAGTTCTTAATCTGTATCATAGACACCTCTCCTAGTATAATAATGGTGTAGTCAGTCAAGACTACTCAGTCTATAGTTTCTATAACTAATTGATAACCGTA
>CANRMO010000181.1 GCA_947631755.1 uncultured Lachnospiraceae bacterium
TTTCTGGCGGCACATTTTCTGAAAAAGGCCAAATATCCTATGAGCCGTGGCAGAATCCACCGACCCCGTAGGTTCATCGGCCAATAAAAGAGGCGGGTCCGCCGCCAGCGCGACAGCAATCGCAACCCTCTGCTGTTCCCCGCCGGACAGCTCGGACGGAAGTTTATTGGCGTGGCCGGCCATCTCCACTTCTTCCAGCAAAATTCGCGCTCTCGCACTCCTCTCCTTTGCCGGCATCCCCTCCAATAAGAGCGGGTACTCCACATTCTGCTGCGCAGTCAGATAGGGGAGGAGATTTTTCGCGCTGTCCTGCCACACAAAGCCGACTCCCGCTCTCCGGTAATGCATAAGATCCCGCTCCCTCAACGTCGAGAGATCGCGCCCATTTACAAAAAGGCGGCCTGCTGTAAGCGTTTCCAGGCCGCCAATCAGATTCAGCAATGTTGATTTTCCGCTGCCCGACTTCCCTATAACAGCCATGAGCTCCCCTCTCTCCACCTCCAGGCCAAGTCCCTGCAGCGCCATCACTTTTAACTGTGAATCCGAATAAATCTTCACTAACTCCTCACACCGGATCATAATATCTCCCATACTGGCTAAACCTCCCCATTTTCTATTTTTCCGTCCGACAGCTCATATACGATATCCCCCTGTTCCATCAGCCCCTGGTCATGGGTGGACATGACAATCGTTATGTGTTCTCTGTCCACCAGCCCGCGGAAAAGCGCCATCACAGCCAGCCCCGAGGCAGTGTCCAGCGCCGCCGTCGGCTCATCGGCAAAAATCACCGCGGGGCGGTGCACGGCCGCCCTGGCAATAGCCGTCCTCTGCTGCTCCCCGCCAGACAGCTGCCCCGGCATATGGTGCATTCTCTTCAGTAACCCCACACGATCCATGACCTCGCGGATCCTCTCATCCCGATCACCCTCATATCCCGCCAGGCGAAGGGCAAAATCCACATTCTCATAGGCGCTCATCACGGGGATCAGTGCCACCGACTGGAATACAAATCCGACCTGATATCTCCTAAACCTCTCTCTCTGCGCCGGGGTCATCCGGGAGAGCGGCTCATCCCCGAACCAGATCTCTCCGGCAGACGGCTCATCCAGAGTGCCAAGCAGGTTCATCAGCGTTGTCTTCCCGGAACCGGAGCGCCCTCTCAGAATCGTGAGTTTCCCCTCCGGTATCCGGATCGACACATCATTTACCGCATAAAAATTTCCCCCGTCCCCATCCCGGAACTCCCTCATAAGATGACTCGTGCGTATCATATCTGCCATACCTCCCTTTCACACTTCGCCCATTTTCAAGACTTTCGCAATCTGAATCCTCTTTACGATATGCCACACGGCAAATATCCCAAAGAACAAAAGCACGCCCCAGAGCACCGCCATCCGTCCAAAATCTGCTCCGTACATATAAAGACGGATCGCCACGCTGTGTTTTTCCGGCAGATAGACCAGAGCGATCAGCCGCGCAAAGAGGGCCGAGGCCAGCAGGCCAAGGCCGCCCCCCTCCAACATAGGGAGGAGGGAGCAAAATCCCTGTTCGTATAAGAGCATGATATAAATCTCTCTCATAGACATCCCCATGGCACGGTAAATGCCAAAAGAATAACTCCTGCCCTGTATCGACAAGATCCAGTACACGAAAAATCCCACAGCGCAGATCAAAACAGAGACAAGAAATCCCATGGTAAACAGTCCGTTTGTGATCTGGACCAGAGGAGAACTCTTGCTCTCTCTTATCTCACTGGCACAGTCTCTCCACATCTCCAGATCCTCCACTCTCTTCCCTGCCGCCTCCGGGATCTGTGATGCGTCTCCCCCGGCCGGCAGACGCATCCACACCTCATAGGGCCTGAGGCCGAAAGAGCGGACTACCTGGGCATAATTTGCTGCCAGAAAAAAGCTCTCTTCTTCTCCCCCGTACCGGTCAAAGCCCGGAAAGGCATCCAGGATGGCGCACACCTCCCCGGTCTCTCTCCCAAGTTTATTCTCCTCTCTCACTTCTTCATCTGCATAACAGGTGTACATAATCTCATCGCCCACCTGAAACCCGCACTGCTTTGCCAGATTCGACGAGATAATGACCCCTTCCGGCTTCTTGGCCAGTTCATTCAGGGCGTGGAACCAGTGGGTACTATTGAGACCATCCTGCAATTTTGCCGTCTCGCCAAATTCCTTTGTGTGTATCCCCATAAGACGGCATTTTGTGAGTTCTGTAGAAGAACCCGTCACATAGATTCCGTCGTCCACCATCACCCGCGTGACGCTCTCGCACTGTCCGTGTCTCACAAGTTCTCTGTAGGGCTCAAAATCCGGCTCTGTGTAAACTGTATTCACATTGCGCTTCTTTTGGTCAAAATACACATGACTGTCCCATTTTTCCATAAGCCTCGCATCGCAGCCCACATCATAGGCGATCCGGTCATCCCTGTTCACATTGATCGTCCGCGCCATATTGGCATTGAAAATCCCACCGGCAATCGTCATGATCAAAAATACCGCGAGAAAATTCTGCGAGTGAAATGTCCGGGACGTCTGCAAAAAAGACACATAAGCAGCCGGTTTTAAATGCCTCCCCCCGATGCGCCCCACCGCGCGGATCAGAAGATGGCTGACGCGGATAGCTGTCAGGCCGCAGGCCACAAGAAACAGAGACTCATTCAGAAAAATAACCGGATCCACCAGCTCCCCGGCCAGAACACTCTGGGCGAGGAGATCCCCCTGCCTGTGATAATTGTACAAAAGATACAGCGACAGCCCCAGAAATGGAATCTCCAGCCAGAACCGCTCCCAGACTGGCTTTCTTTCCTTTCTCTTATCCGCCGGACGGCAGGTCACTGTGATACCCAGCTTCCAAAATACCGGCACAGTCAGAAACAAAACTGTGATACCGCAGGCGGCGAGTCCATAGGGAATTGTCCACAGATTAAACCCGTAACTGCCCAGATTTCTGCCGGAAAATGAGAGAAAACCATCCGTGCCTGCCGCAATCTGGCACAAGAGTATGCCGAGTATCCCCCCTGGCAGAAGCCCGGCCACAGAGAGCAGCACCGCCTGGTAAAAATAGAGCTTTACAACCTGCCAGCCCGTGGCGCCCCGGCTCCGGATAACAGAGATCTCCCCCTCCTCCCGCTGTAACATCTGCCCTGTCACCATGCAGATAAACAGAAGCACCAGCACGATAAATGGCAGTTCAAGGACCCACATGACCCGGGAGAGATTCTTCCTCTGCCTCTCATATCCAGACAACAGATCATATAAAGGAGTCTTTAACGCCTCGTCCCTCTCCCGAAACTCCGCCACCTGCCGAAGACAAGACGAAGCGTTTTCCCATGTGAGGCCGCCGTCGTCAAAAACAACTGCATCCCACACGAAAAATTCACTCCTCCCATTTTTTTTCACACACTTATCCCACGTCTGTTCCGAAACAAATACCATGCTGCCAAAGGAATCCTGGTCCCAATACCAGAATGGATCCCCCGCAGCGGCAGTGTCCTTAAAAATTCCTTTGACGACCAGTGTGAGCGGTTCTCCAGAGCCATCTTTCATGTAGGGGAACGTCAGCTCCTCCCCCACAACCATGCCGTAAGTGTCCATGGCTGTCTCGCTGATCACGCACTCCGCCGTATCCACTTCCGTGTCTGCAGTGAAATTCTCTCCCTTTACAATCTCGACGTGCTGTCCCATATCCCTCATCGCTGCAATCTTCAAAAGCCAGTTTCGCCCGCCGAGGCTGCTATCCGCATTTTGATCCGCAAGCCCGACAATCTGCTGGGATTCCAGTATCTCCAGACCGAGCCCCCTCTGCCAGCCCTGCTCCCTCTCACGAATCTCCCCAAAAAGGCCTGCCGCCGAATATATTTTTTCCCCGCTGCCAGCTCCGTGAATGTTCTCCTCGCGGGAAAATGCGGCCGGGAAATTGTGTTCCTCCCCAGCATATGACGCCAGAGACCTCTTTAATAATTCATTGTGGGCACCCTTTTCAAACATCGGGTGTGACACAAATACCGCCACCGTCAGTGTAACACCAAACAGCAGGCAAAAAGTAAACCATTTTTTATTTTTCATTTTTGAAAGAATCACTCGGAACAAATCCGATCACCCTCCTCCAGTCCGTGCAGCACCGCCTGATATCCCTTATAAGCCAAATCAGCACGTGTCACTACATATTGCTTCACCGGCCCGCGCTCCGTGAGTTTCCAGACATAATGATATACCGTATTCGTCTGCCTCTGCTCCTCATAAACCATATCGTCCGGCACAACAATGGCGTCTTTTATCTTAATATAGGGAAATGTCACCGTCACCGTTCCCACGTCATCCGCAGATAATGCTTTCTCCTCTGCCCGGATATAATAGCGGTCCTTCTTTCCCACGCCGGTGCAGATCCCCGTGTACGCTCTGTCCTGCAGGTTGAACGTCACCTCTGTCCCGGCAAGAGGGCACCTCCGCCCAAAATAGGCAGGTTCTGTCGCTCCTGGTTTCTTTGTCAGAAAGTCCGCTCCCCCTTTTTTCTCCCTTGTCCGCATGGTCAGGCAGATCTCCCCCTCCACAGCTCTCTCGCCTTTTTTCAGCTTACAGTAAGTAATCGTGCCGTCTGCCTCCGCGCGGACCTCCACCGTCCCGCCTCCGTCATTCCCTCTCTTCATCTCCCTGTACTGTCTCAGCAGTTTCCGAAGCTCAGACTGATATTCGGCCTCCGCGCGCTCTCTCTGTAGTTTCAGTATCTCCCGCCGGTATTTTTCTTTCTTCTTCAGG
>CANRMO010000182.1 GCA_947631755.1 uncultured Lachnospiraceae bacterium
TTTAAAAACGGCGCGTCTCTGGAACTGGTTCATGCCAGTATCCCGGAAATTCCGCTGACTGAGCTTGAGAGGATATACCGGGAAGTGACAGGAAAAGAAAAATGAAATCAAGCCGCATTTTCCTAAAAAATAACTGAGTGAAAAAAATGATTGACATTTTTTGATTCTGTGAGTATACTTATACATCATAGGTTAATTTATGACACAGAATTATTTATGAAAAACCGATGACCGAGAGTAGTAGGTATTGACGATGTTTCCAGAGAGCTGCCGGATGGTGCGAGGCAGTGGCTAGTTGATAGTGAATGGACTCGGGAGGGCAGCCTGAAAGTTTTTTGCGAGTAGGCGCTGACGGATACCTGAACCGTTATCTGCAGGAGTGCATGATAGTGCATGATGAGTGGGTGATACACGAAATGGTCTGTGTGTTGCCAATCAGGGTGGTACCGCAGGAGATTTAGCTCTTGTCCCTTTCCTCTACGGAGGAGGGGGGCAGGAGTTTTTTTGTTTTCCGGTGCAGAACAAGTTCATAATAGGAGGAAAGAATATGACACAGCCTAATTTTGAAGAAGTAAAACGACTGGCAGAGGGATATGATCTCATTCCCGTCCAGGAAGAAATATATGCGGATGTGGTGACGCCAATCTCACTGCTCCGAAAAATTGCTAATTCAAAGAAATTATTTTATCTTTTGGAGAGTATTGAGGGAGGAGAGAAGTGGGGGCGTTACTCTTTTCTCGGATTTGATCCGGTTATGAGAGTGACCTGCCGGGAACGGGAGGTTGTGATCCGGGAATATGAGGAGTCGGGAGCTGTGGGAGAGGAGAGGATAGAGACTGGGGATTCCCTGCAGGTAGTCCGGGAGATCCTAAATAGAAACCGGGCGCCGAAAGTTTCTGGCCTGCCTCCTTTTGCCGGGGGATTTGTCGGATATTTTGCCTATGCGATGATCGCCCATGCAGAACCGAAATTGAAGATCAAAAGAGGTGAGTTTGCGGATTATGACTTGATGCTCTTTGATAAAGTAATTGCTTATGACCACTTGAAACAGAAGATAAAAATTGTGGTCAATGTGAGGGCAGAAGGGGAATTGGCAGACAATTACGCAGAGGCACAGGAAAAAATCCGGGAAATTATTTCCCTGATCCGGGACGACGCGCCAATCCGGGAGGAACCGGTCTATGACAAGGTGCATTTTACCTGTAATGTGACAGAGGAAGAGTATGCGTCGATTGTGGAAAAGACGAGGGAGTATATTTATGACGGGGATATTTTTCAGGCGGTACTCTCCAGGCGGTTTTCCAGTGATTATGAGGGGAGCCTGATCAATCCTTACCGGGTGCTGCGGACGACAAACCCGTCTCCCTATATGGTATATATGAATATGGAAGATGTGGAAATTATGAGCACTTCCCCGGAGACCCTCGTGCGCCTGCAGGATGGCAGGCTGGTGACATTCCCGGTGGCCGGTTCCCGGCCGAGGGGGCGGGATGAGGAAGAAGATGAGGCGCTGATCAGGGATCTGATGAGTGACGCCAAAGAGCTGTCAGAGCACAATATGCTGGTTGATCTCGGAAGGAATGACCTGGGGCGGATTTCGAAATTTGGATCGGTGGAGGTCACAAAATACCAGATGATACACAAGTATTCGAAGATCATGCACATCTGTTCCCAGGTAGAGGGGGATATCCGGGAGGACAGAGACGCCCTGGATGCCATTAAGGCGGTCCTGCCGGCAGGGACATTATCCGGCGCGCCGAAAATACGAGCCTGTGAGATTATTGATGAGCTGGAGAGCGAGCCCCGGGGGATATATGGCGGCGCACTTGGTTATATTGATTTTGGCGGTAATCTGGACACCTGCATCGCCATCCGCATGGCGGTAAAGAAAGGAAATAAAGTGTATGTCCAGGCAGGCGGCGGTCTGGTGGCGGACAGTCGGCCGGATATGGAGTACCAGGAATCTGCCAATAAGGCAAAAGCGGTGATGCTTGCCATTGAAAACGCAAAGGAGGCGCTGGAACCATGATTTTATTGATTGATAATTATGACAGTTTTTCCTATAATCTGGTTCAGCTTTTTGGGACGCTGGAACCGGATATCCGGGTGATCCGGAATGATGAGATGACAGGAAAGGAGATAGGGCGGCTTGGACCGGACCATATTATCTTGTCCCCCGGCCCCGGCTATCCGAAAGATTCCGGCGTGTGTGAGGATGTGGTGAGGGAGTTTCAGGGAAAGATTCCGATCCTGGGGGTGTGCCTGGGGCACCAGGCGATCTGTGAGGTGTACGGTGCGACGATCTGCCACGCAAAACAGCTTATGCACGGGAAGCAGAGCACTGTCACAGTAGATACAGGGAAAGCGGTCTTTTCTGGCCTGCCGGAGAGGATAGATGTGGCGAGATACCATTCCCTCATTGCGGATATTTCTACTCTGCCTCCGGAATTGGAAGTGATAGCGACGGATGAAAATAATGAGGTCATGGCGGTAAAACACCGGGAATATGATGTTTACGGCCTGCAGTTCCACCCCGAGTCGATTCTGACGCCGGATGGGATGAAGATAACGCAGAATTTTCTGGCTGTGTAAATAAGGGAGGTCTTGAAATTGGCTGATATTTTAGAGGAGATTGCTGCAAAGACCCGGATCCGGGTCGAGGCTGCGAAACAGAACATTTCTCTGTGGGAAATGAGGAGGCGGGCAGAAGAGCTGGGTGCGGATACCGGATTTCCATTTGAGAGGGAACTACAGAAACCGGGAATATCTTTTATCTGTGAGGTAAAAAAAGCGTCCCCCTCGAAAGGGGTAATTGTGGAGGAATTTGATCCCCTCGCGATTGCAAAAGAATATGAGCAGGCGGGAGCCGGGGCAATTTCGGTGCTGACTGAACCGGATTATTTTATGGGGAGCATGGATTATCTGAGGGAGATCAGCAGAGAGGTCTCAATACCGCTTTTGAGGAAGGATTTTACCGTGGATGAGTATATGGTCTATGAGGCAAAAGCGGGCGGCGCCAGCCTTGTTCTTTTGATCTGTGCACTGCTGGATGAGGCAGAGCTGAGAGAATATATCGCCCTGTGCGGCTGCCTTGGTCTGTCCGCCCTGGTGGAAGCCCATGATGAGAAGGAGATCGAGACAGCTCTTGCGGCTGGCGCCCGGGTGATCGGCGTCAATAACCGGAATCTGAAAGATTTCACGGTGGATATCCACAACGGGATCCGGCTCAGGAAATATGTGCCGGAGGATGTATTGTTTGTGGCGGAGAGCGGTATAAAGGCGCGGCAGGATATCGAAGAGCTGGAGGCGGGTCATGTCAATGCGGTTCTGATCGGAGAGACGCTTATGCGCAGTCCGGATAAAAAAGCGGTATTGGATGAATTGCGGGGATGACCGGAGACAAATAAACAGATTGGAGGAAGATTATGTCAAACGGAAGATTTGGTATTTACGGTGGACAGTATATCCCGGAGACGCTGATGAATGCGGTGATAGAACTGGAGGAAGCTTATTACCACTATAGAGACGATGCGGACTTTCAGAGGGAGTTCCAGGAGTTGCTGCACAGTTATGTGGGGCGTCCTTCCGGCCTCTACTATGCGAGGCACATGACGGAGGATCTGGGCGGTGCAAAGATCTATCTCAAGCGGGAGGATCTGAACCACACCGGTTCCCACAAACTGAATAACGCCCTGGGGCAGACCCTTCTGGCAAAGAAAATGGGCAAGACCCGCGTGATCGCTGAGACCGGAGCCGGACAGCACGGCGTGGCCACGGCTACGGTGGCGGCGTTACTCGGCATGGAGTGCGAGGTCTATATGGGAAAAGTGGATACGGACCGCCAGGCATTGAATGTATTCCGCATGGAACTTCTGGGGGCGAAAGTGCACCCGGTGACGAGCGGTACGCAGACATTAAAGGATGCGGTAAATGAGACGCTCAGGGAGTGGACGAGACGGATTGACGACACCCACTATGTCATCGGATCCGTGATGGGCCCCCACCCTTTTCCCACGATTGTCCGCGATTTCCAGAGTGTCATTGGCAAAGAGATAAAAGAACAGCTGCTGGAGAGGGAGGGAAAACTGCCGGACGTGGTCATGGCATGTGTCGGCGGCGGCAGCAATGCCATGGGAGCTTTTTATGAATTTATCCCAGATGAGAACGTGAAACTTATCGGCTGCGAGGCTGCGGGACGGGGCATTCACACGGCGGACACAGCGGCTACGATCGCCACAGGCTCTCTCGGCGTATTCCACGGCATGAAGTCATATTTCTGCCAGGATGAGTACGGGCAGATTGCACCGGTCTACTCGATCTCTGCCGGGTTGGATTACCCGGGGATTGGGCCGGAGCACGCCAATCTGTATGACACGGGCCGGGCAGAATATGTGCCTGTCACCGATGATGAGGCAGTGGAGGCTTTTGAGTATCTGTCCCGGACAGAAGGGATCATCCCGGCGATCGAGAGTTCTCATGCCCTGGCCCATGCGATAAAACTTGCGCCGGCTATGGATAAGGATAAGATTATTGTTGTCAATGTCTCTGGCAGGGGGGACAAAGATGTGGCAGCGATTGCCAGATACAGGGGGGTTGAAATTTATGAGTAGGATAGCAGATGCATTTCAGGATAAAAAGGCGTTTATCCCGTTTATCACGGCCGGTGATCCGGATCTGGACACAACGGAGGAGATTTTGATTGCCATGCAG
>CANRMO010000183.1 GCA_947631755.1 uncultured Lachnospiraceae bacterium
GTATCTAAAAGATGAATTGAAATATTGCTGTTATCATAAGTCAAGGAAGTTATGTGAGTGTGACGGGCAGACAAATTATATTGCCGCAAAGGTGGATGAAGCTGTTTCTGAAATCATGCGTCAGATGTTCGCCAACATGGAGGGCGCGCCTGAAGAAGAAAAGTACAAACAGATTTTAAGAAAACAGCAGGCAGTGAATACCGCCAGCAGACGCAAAATTACCTTTGAACTGGATAAGAACCAGAAACAGTTGGACGCACTTCAGGCAGAAATCGGCAAGACGCTGACAGGGGAAAGTCTGTACTCACCCGAAGAATTGACAGGGGCAATCAATATGGTAAAGGCAAAGATTGCAGAGGGGGAGGAACAGTTGGAAAAGCTGGGCAGCAGCATGAATCAGAAAAATGAGATAACAGAGACGGTTCTGCCAGCTTACCGTCGTTTTAAAAACTGGGCAGAGAAATTTGAAACTGCAGACTTACAGCAGAAGAAAATGATTGCCTGCCAGTTGTTTGACCGCATCGAGTTGGGAAAGGGTTACAAACTTACTATTCATATGAACGTCACTTATAAGCAATTCTGTTCCGGGTGGAAGCCAGAGCGATATAGCAATAGGATAGTCTGATGGTAAATGCTATACAGAATATGGGAGGCCTATGGTGTGGTTCGCCCCTGTAAATTATCAAGTGGTAATAACCAGACGAGAAGGATGATAACACGCGATTCGATGAGAATGGAGGGAATTTTGAAAAAGGCAAAAATTGAAAGTGAGAGGGGGGAGTGCGGACACACACTCCCCTCTCAGTCACTCTTCCCTGTCTCTTTGAGCTTCTTTACTTCACTTTCACCTTTTTAACATTGCTCCATTTTCCATAAACCTTTTTCCCGTTTGATGTCTTATAGGCCCGCATACGGAAATAATATTTTTTCCCACTTTTCAATTTTTTAATGGTTTTCTTGATGGTCTTTACTTTTTTGATGGTTACAGCCTTTTTCTTTTTAAAGCTTTTCTTTAAAGAGTACTGGATCTGATATCCCTTTGCGCCGGATACTTTTTTCCACTTAATAATTGCTTGTTTTTTCTTTGTACTCTTTACTGATTTTATTGTCACTTTTTTTACTGATTTGCTGGCTGTAGTGCCAGACTCTCCACCATCCTGCTGTGGGTTATCAGTAGCGGCCGTTTCATTTTTATTGTTATCTGTGGTGGCCGTTTCATTTTTATTGTTATCAGTAGTGGTTGTTTCATTTTTATTGTTATCTGTGGTTGTTTCGTTTTTATTGTCTCCTGTAGTCGTCTCATTGTCATTATTGTCATTATCTGTTGTCTGGCTGAGATCTTTCTGTTGTTCTGTGAATAATTCAGAAGCCTGGTTTGCTCCCATAGTCCCTTTGTAGATATACACATCATCAAATTTTACATCGCGGACGTCCTCGTCGTCCCAGATGTAGCCAGAACCAACACATACATTTGTCGCGGTCTGAATCCTCCACTGGTTACCGGACTCAAAACTGAGGCCAATATTTTTTGAGGTGTCAGTATCAAATAATTTGCCGTCCAGATAGGTGTGTATTCCATCCGGGCCCACGGTGTACATGTAGTGGTGCCACTCGTTAGTTTTATAGGAATAAGCCTTTGTTGTGTCAGCGTAGGTGGCCCCATCGTTTTGCGCATTGATGCGGGAGATGGAGTTTACACTGATCCTTGTGACCGGATACTGGTCTTTTCCGCCCCCGTCTGCTTCAAAGAGGGCACTGTTGGGATTTGTGCTGCTACTGCATACATTGACCCACATACTCACGGTATACCCGCTGGAGGTAACAGTAGTCAAAGTATCCGACGGCAGAGCCAGATAATTTATGCCCTTTGCCCCAGCGCTGTTGGTGAGATGGAGCACGCTGCCCCGCTGGCTGTCGGACTCGATTTTTGCTGTGCCTTTCAGGACTGCCAATCCATTTTTTGCTGATCCGGATACTGGTGTGAGATTTTTGCCGGACGGTGCTGTCTCAAAGTCAAATCCGTAGATAAGGCTGTTAGTGCTGGCTTCGGTGGAGGAGTTTGTCATGGAACCCCATAAACATGTGTTGTCGGAGCCGATGGCGGAAAAAGTCATAACTTTTGCCGAGGTGGATTTTTCGCTGTACTGTTTCATAAAAAATCCTTTGTAGGTGACACCGCCGACTTTTAGTGTCACATAATCATATCCCTTTTTGGAATCAGTCTTTGTCCATGTCCCGGTCACATCACCAGCTACTTTCCCATCGGGTTTGAGCACGGCGGTCTGCGAATAGATCATAGAGCCGTCAGTGGCGGTGCCGTGGTTGATGATCTCATAAGTTCCTGTGACGTCATTGTTGCTGTAGTTTTCAATTTTTGCATCGGTATCTCTGTATTCGTAAACTGTCTCAACGGGCCATCCGTCCTCGTTCAAAAACTGCTGGCGCACCCGGACTTCGTGGTATTCCCCGCGGTTTTCAAAGCGCTGGTGGTAGAACAGATAGCGTTTTCCGTCGGTGTCGATCATTGCCGAGTTGTGGCCCGCGGCGCGGTATCCCTGCTGGCCGCTGAAACTGTAATTTCCGATCAGTTTGATCCCGTACTGGCTGTAATTGTTCCCATTATTGGCGGTTGCCTTTTTACCGGCGGCGTCCACATAGGGGCCGTCAACATTTTTTGAGCGGAACATGCGCATATTGTAGCCGCCATTTGCTGTCAGGCCGCCATAAGTTTCATAGAGGTAGTAATATCCGGTCTCTTTATCATAGAGGATGTAGGGTGCCTCGCCGGATTTGTGGTTGCCGCCGGCTATGCGGGTGCCGAAATAGCGGTCTGTGACAGTGCCGGTCGCACTGTCGGTACTGTCCTTTCCGGGGTATTTTACCGCACCCGTCTTTTCATCCAGCTCCAGGAGAAAGAGGCCGCCGGACCACGAGCCGTATACCATGTAAAGGTTTCCGTCTTTATCATAAAAAATACAGGGGTCTATGGCATTGGGGGCGTAATTGGCATTCCAGTCATTGCCGTTAAACCAATTGTCACTGATTCCGCTGATTGTCCCCTTGGCAATCAGTTCGTTCAGGTTCAGATAGTCGTTGTTCCATTTCGTGTTGCGCGTGCTGCTGCCGCCGTTTGTGCCATTGTCAACCCTCCCGTCTCTTGTGAAACCGGAATAGATCACCGTATCCACATAATCGTAAGGGCCGTCTGCTTTTTTCGAGACGGCATAGGCGATACAGGAGCGTTTCCAGCTGGAAGTGGTGCAGAAATACATCATGTAGGCACCCTTTTCCCCATTTGACCACTCGTAGTTTTCGTTGTAAATGATGTCCGGCGCCCAGACAGCCACCCCGCCGTTGCTGCAGTCGGCGTCGTTATAGCCTGCCCATTCGAACGGCTCTGCCAGGTTGGTCAGTACATTCCCCGCAGAACCTTTGTAAATGGAATCCGTCTGCCAGTTGCGGTTCCGGGAATTCCAGTCTGGGTTTATCTGGGTCCAGTTGATCAGATCGGTGGATTTTGCATCTGCCATATGGGAGCCAAAGACGTAATACGTTCCGTCTGTGTCTTTGAAAATAGACGGGTCATGTACGGAGACACGCCGCGGATTCACATAGGCAGCCTTGGCCGTCTCCGGCTGGCAGACTGCGGCAGACGTCACAGTTACCGCCAGAGAGAGCGCGACAGCGGTTATGCGCTTCAAATATTTTTTTAACATATTTCTTCCCCCTTTTTATGTTTGTTCAATATCAGGCAGAGAGCCGGAAGAAGAGACCGGACACTTCGCCATATACAAAACATTATAAGGAGAATTATAAACGAAAATGTGTCAGATGTACAGAAGAGATACTATTTCTTTTTGTTTTTCTTTTCATTTCTCTCTGCTTTTATGACAGATTGAAATTCACACATATCCCTGGCGATCACACCACTTAAGGCAAGCAGGCAGATCAGGTTCGGAATCGCCATCAGCGCATTTGCGATGTCGGAAAAATTCCATACAATCTGCAGTGTTGTGGTGGCACCCACATAGGCAGTCAGAGAGAAGAAAATGCGGTATACCATATTGTACTTGTGCGTGTTTAACAGATATTCAAATGCTTTTTCACCGTGGTATTCCCAGCCGAGGATTGTGGAGAAGGCGAAAAGCGCGATCCCGATGCAGACAAGCCATCCGCCGGCGCTCCCAAGGGCGCTGTTAAAGGCGGCGATCGTCAGTGAAGATCCGGTGAGGAGTGCGCGGTATTCATACGAGCCGTCGTCCCGGAACGTGTACTCGTTCATGTCCCCGTCCCGGAATGTACCTTTCAGTTCGAGGGTGGATCCATCCGTGTTTATAGTATTCAGGGTGAGTGTGGCACCTTTCTGTCCATCCACCGGTGTCAGAACAAAGATATGGTTGTTATCATAATCTTTGTCGCTGTAAATTTTGTAGGAGACTGTCTCTCTGGATGATGAGTCAGTGATGGAGACAGTCGATGATTCTACAGCATAAGTCCCCCGAATACTGGGCGTTTGTTCTACCCGGCCCAGCATGCCGGAACTGGCGATACAGAGGCCGGTAATCGTGCATACTACAATTGTATCCCAAAAGGTTCCTGTCATGTTGATGTAACCCTGGCGGACCGGATTATCTGTTGTGGCGGCCGCCGCTGTGATTGCCGCGGATCCCATACCTGCCTCATTGGAAAAGACACCCCGGG
>CANRMO010000184.1 GCA_947631755.1 uncultured Lachnospiraceae bacterium
CCTTTTATAAGGACTTTTTGGCTCTTATAAAGGGAAAATACCCGGGATAATTTTATTTAATTGTCATTTTTTTCCTAAAGATTTTTTATCAGATTCGCCATCTCAATGGCAGAGCAGGCTACATCGTATCCCTTGTTCCCTGCCTTTGTGCCGGCGCGCTCAATTGCCTGTTCAATATTGTCTGTCGTCAGAACACCAAACAATGTGGGCACTCCGGTGTTCAGCCCCACAGCTGCCACACCCTTGCTCACCTCCGCACACACGTAATCATAGTGGGACGTGGATCCCCTGATCACTGCCCCCAGGCAGAGCACGGCATCATACTCCCCGGATTCCGCCATTTTCTGTGCGATCACAGGAATCTCAAACGCCCCCGGAACCCACGCGAGGTCAACATCGTCTGTATCAACCCCGTGCCGTACCAGCGCATCTTCTGCCCCGGCGATCAGCTTACTGACAATAAATTCATTAAAACGTGCTGCCACAATGCCGATCTTTAATCCCTCGCCAATTACATTTCCCTCTAACGTCCTCATAATAACCTCCTTGATTTTCTTTAATCCCTGCCACATTCCACCGGTAACAACAGTTACTCAGTTGCCCTGTGAACTTTATAATGTGTCATGTGCTGCATCTTTTCCTGCTTTGTGACCAGATACCTGTAGTCCTCCGGCTTTGGCGCGATCTCGATGGGAACCCGCTCCTCTATGGAAATCCCATATCCCGACAGGCCGGATATCTTTGTGGGATTATTAGTCAGAAGGCGCAGCCTCTTTGCCCCCAGATCATAAAGGATCTGGGCGCCAATGCCGTATTCCCGCAGATCCGGCGCAAAGCCAAGTTTTACATTGGCCTCCACCGTATCCAGTCCCTGTTCTTGCAGTTCATATGCCTTTAATTTATTTAAAAGGCCGATCCCCCGGCCCTCCTGGCGAAGATAGAGAAGAACTCCGCGGCCTTCTTTTGCGATCATTTTCATCGCATTTTCCAGCTGTTCTCCGCAATCACAGCGCTTTGATCCAAACACATCCCCGGTCAGGCACTCAGAGTGGACGCGGCAGAGCACCGGCTCTCCGTCGGCCACATCCCCCATCGTCAGCGCCACATGGTGTTCCCCATTCGTAATATTCTGATACCCGTGTATGGTAAAATCACCGTATTTTGTGGGGAGTTTCGCCTCCGCCTCTTTTTCCACAAGAGTCTCGCTCTCCAGCCGCTTTCGGATGAGCTGCTCGATCGTAACTACTTTCAGCCCGTGCTCTTTCGCAAAACCAAGTAGCTCCGTCGTGCGCATCATTGTGCCGTCTTCCCTCATGATCTCACAGCAGAGACCGCACTCTTTTAGTCCCGCCAGTTTCATCAGGTCAACGGTGGCCTCTGTGTGCCCTGCGCGTTTCAGAACGCCGCCCTGTCTCGCCTCCAGGGGAAACATGTGCCCTGGCCTCCGAAAATCTTCCGGCTTCGCCCCGTCATCCACGCACTTCATGGCCGTGAGCGACCTCTCCACCGCCGAAATTCCCGTCGTAGTATCTACGTGGTCAATGGACACGGTAAATGCTGTGGCGTGGTTGTCTGTATTGACAGAGACCATCTGGTTCAGTCCCAGCCGCTCTGTCAGCTCTTTGCTCATGGGCATACAGATCAAACCCTTTGCCAGAGACGCCATCATATTGACATTTTCTGTAGTCGCATGCTCTGCGGCACAGATCAGATCCCCCTCATTTTCCCTGTCCGGGTCATCGATCACAAGGATCACTTTCCCCTGTCGAAGATCTTCCAATGCCTCTTCTATCGTCGCAAAATCTCCCATTTTTAAACCTCTTTTCTCCAATTCATTCCCTGCTATTCTGTCTGCTATCCGGCTTCACTCCCCACCGGCGGATGTGCTGCCACACCGCGGCCCGTTATTTATGTTTTCCCTGCGCAGTCAGGCAAAACCGTTCCGGGCAAGAAACTCTGCTGTGACTCCACCGGATGAGCCAGTTCCCACATCTTCTGCCCCCGGCTGCAGCAATTTCTCCACATATTTCCCAATGATATCTGTCTCCAGATTAACAATATCTCCCACTTTCCGATCCACCAGTATTGAATTTGCCTGGGTGTGCGGGATAACGGAGACGCTGAAATCTGTGGCAGAAACCCTGGCAACCGTCAGGCTGACGCCGTCAATGGCGATGGATCCTTTTTCCACAACGTAGCGCAGCACCCCGGGTTCTGCGGAAATCCGATACCAGATAGCAGTCTCATCCCTTGAAATCTCCGCCACGGTTCCGGTTCCGTCTATGTGGCCCGCCACGATGTGTCCACCGAATCTCCCGTCCGCAGGCATCGCGCGCTCAAGATTTACCCGGCTTCCCCGTCCCAGCGCGCCGAGGGAACTCCGGTCCAGCGTCTCAGCCATGACGTCCGCAGTGTAACCTGCCGCACTCATAGAAGTCACTGTCAGGCACACGCCATTAACGGCAATGCTGTCCCCGACTTCGGTTCCTCTCAATACATCCCGGCAGCGGATGTGCAGGACTGCCGACTGGTTTCCCCGCCGGATATCGCCAATCTCTCCGATCTCCTCGATAATCCCTGTAAACATAATTCCTCCTCTCTATGAAAATAAAAATCTCATTTTCCCAACACCTTCCCGGTAATGCAGATGTCCTCACCGAGTTTCACAATCTCCGTTTCCGCAATCTCCAGTGCCTCTCTCATAAGTGAAAAACCATCCCCCTCAACCGGTGATTTTGCCTCTCTCCCACCGATCAGTTTAGGTGCCACATAACAATAGATGCGCTTAACAAGCCCACTCTTTAAAACAGTGCCGTGAAAGGTGCCGCCGCCCTCAATCAGCACGCTGTCGATTTTCTGTCTGCCGAGTTCCCGGAGCAGTTCCACAAAATCCACTTTGTCCCCCTGATCTGTCCGGATCAGCTCCACCCCGGCCTCCCGCAGCCGGTCTTCCTTTTCCGGGTCAGATACCGCGTGGGCAACGATCGTGCGGATCTCTTTTGCTGTCTTTACAACCTGGCTCTCCAGCGGGATCCTCAGGCGGGAATCGCATATCACACGGACCGGATCCACCCCCTCATCAATGCGGCAGTTCAGCATCGGGTCGTCGACCAGCACCGTTCCGATCCCCACCATGATCGAGCTGTAACGCCTGCGGAGTTCATGGACATGGCTGCGCGCCACCTCTCCGGTCACCCACCGGGAGTCCCCGGTATACGTGGCGATCTTCCCGTCCAGCGTCATGGCATATTTCATGGCAACAAAGGGAATTCCCGTAGATATATACTCAAAAAACACTTCATTCAGTTCCCGGCACTCCTGCTCCAATATGCCGGTCACAACTTCCACCCCGTGGCTTTTCAGAATCTTTGCCCCTTTTCCTGCCACCAGGGGGTTCGGATCCATCGAACCGATAAATACCCTTCCAATCCCTCTCTCCAAAATAATATCTGTACAGGGCGGCGTCTGCCCCTGGTGACAGCAGGGCTCAAGCGTTACATACAGATCCGCACCAGCCAGATCTTCTCTGCATTTGCTCAGTGCATTGCGCTCAGCATGGTATCCGCCATATTTCTCATGATAGCCCTCCGTCACAATCTTTCCATTTTTCACAACGACGCAGCCTACCATGGGATTGGGGGAAGTGCGCCCCACACCTTTCTTTGCCAGGTCGATTGCCAGCTGCATGTAATCATTATTTGTCATACCAATATATCCTCCATTTGGAACCGCCTCATTATAACTCGTAATCACGTATTGTGCAAGAGAAAATATTCAATCCCCCTGTGAACCGGCCCGGCCGCCCACCCTCTGCACGGATAACTGCAGCTGCCCCACCGTTCCCTCACATCTGCAATTCGTCCAGCGTCATTTCATAGGCTGGCAGAAATTCCTCCATGAAAATCTCCACCTCGGGCATATCCATCTCCCGGAGCGTCTTTTCTGTAGCTTGTTTCGCGGTGGCAAATTCCTGGTTTCCGGTCCGCATTTACTCCATACACTTGATCAGGGCCGACAATTTGTCCGCCGCCTTTACAATGCGCCACGCCTCCTCTTTCCCTGCATTCTGGAAAAACAACGGCCGGTAATACTCCTGCATATAATCCGGGAGTTTATTGATCATAGTGTGGCAGGCCACATTCTCCAGCCGCCTGTAGGCGTCCCGTATATCTTCATCATAATATTTTACCGGGGTGGGCATATCCCCCGTAATAATCTCGTTGGCGTCGTGGAACAGCCCCATCAAAGCGATCTCATTGACATCCAGGTGGCTGCCGCACCGCTCATTGGAAATAATAGCCAGGCCGTGAGCCAGCATGGCCACCTCAAGAGAGTGCTCGCTGATATTCTCCCTCATGGAGTTGCGCATCAGCGCCCACCGCTCAATATATTTCATCCGCGCCATCATGGCGAAAAAAGAATACACAGGCATCAGTCCTTTCCCAGCATTTTTTTCATGTAATAACCCGTATAGGATTCTGCGCACTCCGCAACTTCCTCCGGCGTGCCGCAGGTCACCACAGTGCCTCCCTTGTCTCCACCTTCCGGTCCCATGTCAATAATATAATCTGCCGTCTTGATCACATCCAGATTGTGCTCGATCACAACCACAGTGTTGCCCCCATCTGCCAGCCGCTGGAGGATCTCGATCAATTTCTGCACATCGGCAAAATGAAGCCCTGTAGT
>CANRMO010000185.1 GCA_947631755.1 uncultured Lachnospiraceae bacterium
CGCTTCCTGCTTTCTCTGTCCCTGTCCGAATTACGCGCTCTCACAATAATTATTTATATTATACTTTAATTCTCTGTATTTTTCAAGTTGAACTGCACAACCAAGTTTGCTATAATAATAAATATTACTTTTGACAGATGGGGAAAAGTATAGTCATTAAAAAATTTTAGCTGAAAGGGGTTACCATGAAAGATAAAAGAATCGTTGTTGCTCTCGGACGCAATGCATTCGGCGAGACATTTCCGGAGCAGCAAAAAAATGTTAAGAAAGCAGCAGAATCTATCGCTGATCTGGTGGAACAGAAATATCAGATTGCCATCACCCACAGCAACGGGCCACAGGTGGGCATGATCCAGACTGCTATGACTGAATTTGCAAGGCTTGACAACCGCTACACGGTAGCGCCAATGTCTCTCTGCGGCGCCATGAGCCAGGGGTACATCGGATATGACCTCCAGAACGCCATCCGCACCGAACTGCTTGAGCGCGGCATCTTCAAACCGGTATCTACTGTTATCACCCAGGTGCGGGTAGATCCGTTTGACAAAGCATTCCAGCATCCGACCAAGATCATCGGGCGCACCATGTCCAGGGAGGACGCAGAGGCCGAAGAAGAAAAGGGAAATCATGTCGTTGCAGAGGGCGATGGCTACCGCCGCATTATCGCCTCACCGCAGCCCATTGATATTTACGAGATCGACGCCATCACCACCCTCCTTGATGCGGGGCAGATCGTCATTGCCGCAGGCGGCGGCGGGATACCGGTGATGGAACAGGGAACCAACCTAAAAGGCGCGAGCGCTGTCATTGAAAAAGACTACACCGCCGCCAAACTCGCAGACATGATAGACGCATCACACCTTTTGATCCTGACATCAAAAGACCGCATCACCACAGACGATGGCAGCAAAACATTAGACACGATAGATGTGAAAGAAGCGATCCGGCTGATCGACGGGGGCAATTTCAACCCCCTCACAACACTTCCCAAAATTGACGCCGGCGTATCCTTTGTCTCCTCCGGCGAGGGAAGAACCGCAATCATCACAAAACTGGAAAATGCCTATCAGGGAATCAAAGAGCGGATGGGCACGATTATCAAAAAGACAGTGTAGGAGATCCTTTCTGCATACAAAATCCAGGGCGGAAAACCCTGGATTTTGTTGACACAAACATATATCTTCCTGCTCCCCTCACACCACCATCACCATCGTGCCGACGGCGATCAGGACAGCCCCCACCGCCGTTTTCCATGTCATTGTCTCATGCAGAAACACCACTGCCAGGATAATCGTGATGACAACACTCAGCTTATCTACCGGCACGACCTTTGAAGCCTCGCCAATCTGCAGGGCCCGGTAATAGCAGAGCCAGGAGGCCCCGGTAGCCAGGCCGGACAGGATCAGAAAAATCCAGCTCTTTTTCCCGACATCTGTGATCCCGTCCCCGGTATGGGTCAGAAATACCATCCCCCATGCCATCAGAAGTACCACAGCCGTGCGGATTGCTGTGGCAAGATTCGAATTCACCCCGTCGATCCCCACCTTTGCAAGAATAGATGTCAACGCGGCAAACACAGCAGATAACAGCGCAAATACAAACCACATATAAATTGCCTCCCGTCCATACAGACCTCTCTTCTCCCACCATCATTGTATTTCATTATTTCTTTCGCGTCAACCGGTTTTCTCTACAGCCATCCACCCCAAAAAGGCCGTCTTCAGTTCTTTTCGTCCGCCCGTGCCAGTCTTTTCATATATATGCGTCAGATGTTTTTTCACCGTCGTCACAGAAATATACAGCTCCTCCGCCAGCTGCAGATTCGAATAGCCGTGAAGCAGAAGAAATCCAATCTCCGTCTCCCGTTTTGTCAGCTTATAGTTTTCGGCGAATTTCAGATACTCCTCTTTCGAGGGCAGAATCTCCGCCTCCTCCCTCTCTCCATCCGCCGCACCCTCTGCCTTTTCATCGTCATCCCTGTAATATGCATACATCAAATAACCCGTGAACAGCATGAGCGAGAGCATGAGGACGTTGGCACCGGCTTTTAGAACTACATTCCGGATGCCAACACTCTGGCATACAATGACAAGAATACAAATAATGCAGTAAACGGCGGGCAGAACAATCCTACTCTTCTTCATTGTCCATCTCCATCTCATGAATGATCATGAGCTGTACATTTGTCTTTACCGGCAAAAGCAAAAATTCAATGACCACCGTGTATATCCCCGCCAGGCAGACCACGGCCACATACGGGCCGAGCTCAGACAGATCGTCCAGCGTGCTCAACATCATGACAAACGAGACAAACGATGTAAAAATACCACTGATAAGGAATATTTTCTGCGTCACAGAAACCGCCTCCAGACACCTTTTCAGCTGAGTGATCGTATATTTTTTCTTTCCCACAGAAAACGCCCGGAGAAAATCTCTCCACAGCCCTGTTGCCAAGAGAGAAGGGACAGAAAAAATCAGAAGAATACATAGTGTCGGCGGATCAATAAAATGCAGGATGAGTGCATTCCATCTTCCAAAGTCCCCATTCATATTGGCAAATAATCCGATCAGTACTACCAGTACCTCAATCAATAAAACAATACCCACATTCATTTTTTTCATAATAACCTCCATTCCGGAGCGTTTACGCGATGGGGCGACGAGAAAATCTCCGATTTCTCGTCTGCCATCAGAGCTATTTGTGACGCTCCGGCACAAATAGCCGTGTGAAAAATAAGCTATCGAGCTTATTTTTCACACTAAACACCTGTCCTTTCTCACATCTGCGAAATTTAAGTACCCCTGTTTTGCACCAGAAACTTATTTGACAATACTACTATACCACACCTGTCAGAGAGGGGAAATACTACCTGGATACAACATAAAAAAATACTACCTCCCCAAAGAAAGGTAGTATACCATATCAATCCGTCCCTTATGCCGCTTTATTCTCCTCCCAGTCGTTCCGGAATGCCCGGATCTTCTCCTTGACTACCATCGGATTTTCCCCTGCCTGGATCGAGAGTACGCCCTCTATGATAAGGCCCATCTGCGACTCCTCTGCCAGGGAATCCTTTTTCAGTTTTGCCGCCACCGGAATACAGAGCCAGTTAGCTAAAACCGAACCATACAGAGTCGTCAGCAAGGCGAGGGACATATTCTGCCCCACCGCGGCCGGATCCGACCCCATGGACTTCATCATATTGATGAGGCCCAGAAGCGTCCCGACCATCCCCCATGCGGGACCGTACATTCCCAAATCCTGCCAAAACCGGATATGCTTTTTTTCCTCCTCTATATGGTTGAGCATTTCCGTCTCCAGAATGTCTTTGATCAGTTCTGGGTCCGTTCCGTCCACAGTCAGCCGGATTCCTTTTTTCATAAACGGATCCTCTATACTGTCCATCCTCTCCTCCAGCGACAGAAGCCCGTCCTTTCTGGCAATTGTCGAGAGGGCAAATATCTCCTCCCCTATATCATCCAGATCGGCGCCCCTGCGGCGGAACGCCTTCATCAGACTGGCAAGTCCCTCAAAGTAATCCCGGTAAGAGTCCGATGTCACCATTACCGCAAAGAGTGCGCCCCCGAATGTAACGAGCATAGACGGAATGTGGATAAAATTCAGTATCGTCCCGATCCCGCCATTTGTCGCAATCCCCATCACAATCATGCCAAAACAGCACACAAAACCAGAAATCGCCGAAATATTCCATCTCTTCATGATATTTACCTCCTGTCCACTCCGAAAAACACTGCCTGAATTTTCGAAAGTTTTTTATATGAGAAAAATACCATGTAACTGTGTATATGTATATAGCACCATCGCTGTTCACAGTAGTATTTTCTGGGTAGAACACATACTACCAGCATGTCACAATCTTCTATTCCCTACATAAAATCCAGCAGCGACATCTGGTCACTGAGCGGCAGATCCCCGAGCAGGCCCATCTCCCGCATCTTATCCACGATCGTCCCGCTGATCTTACTGCGGTTCTTAAAATTCTCACAGGAAGTAAAAGGCCCATCTTTCGCCGCCTCCACGATCCCCTCCGCGGCCTTGTCCCCCATCCCCTCAATGCTGTTCAGCGACGGCATAAGTTTCCCGTCAATGATCTGGAAGTGCTTCGCTTTCGCCGTAAATATATCAATAGGTGTGAACTCATATCCCCTGGCGTACATCTCCTGCACAATCTTCATGTCGCCATAAGCCGCCTGTTCTTTCTGGCTCAGCTCGTTCATCCGCTTTTTGTAATCCTTTATCGTCTCCTCCAGTCTCTCCCGCCCCTGGCACATAATCTCATAGCTGAATGCTTTCGCCCGGATACTGAAAAACGCCGCGTAATAGGCCAGCGGATAGTACACCTTAAAGTAGGCGATCCGCAGCGCCATCATCACGTAGGCCACAGCGTGGGCTTTTGGGAACATATATTTGATCCGCTTACAGGACTCAATGTACCACGGTTCCACTCCGGCGGCAGTCATTGCCTCCTCCATCTCCGGCCAGTTCTTTTCCGCCCCCTTGGCCACCTTGCCTTTCCGCACAGCCTCCATAATTTTAAAAGCCAGCCCGTTCTCCACACCAGTGTGGATCAGATAAGTCATGATATCATCCCTTGTACAGATGGCCGTGGACAGCGTGCAATCCC
>CANRMO010000186.1 GCA_947631755.1 uncultured Lachnospiraceae bacterium
CTGGGCGCTGACGCCATCTATTTTTCCCCGGTGTTTGAATCGGATACTCATGGTTACAATACAAGGGACTATAAAAAAATCGACTGCAGGCTCGGCTCAAATGAAGATTTTGTGAAAGTCTGCCGGGAGCTCCACGAGGCCGGCATCCGCGTTGTGCTGGACGGCGTCTTCAATCATGTGGGCCGCGGGTTCTGGGCATTTCAGGATGTTTTGCAAAATCGCGAAAATTCCAGATACCGTGATTGGTTTCACATCAATTTCGGCGGCAATTCCAATTACAATGACGGGTTGTGGTACGAGGGATGGGAGGGGAATTTTGACCTGGTGAAATTAAATCTTCAGAATGAAGAGGTGGTTCAGCACATTTTTGAGGCGGTAAAATACTGGACAGAGACATTTGATATTGACGGGCTCCGTCTCGATGTGGCATATTGCCTGGACAAAAATTTCTTAAAGAGGCTGCGCGGCTATACGTCATCCTTAAAAGAGGACTTTTTTCTTGTGGGGGAGGTACTCCACGGGGACTACAAGCAGTGGGCGAATGATGAGATGTGCCATTCTGTCACAAATTACGAGTGTTATAAAGGACTCTATTCCGCTTTTAACAGCAAGAATCTGTTTGAGATCTGCCACTCGCTGGCAAGGCAGTTTGGCCCGGAGGAGTGGACACTATATAAAAATATGCACCTCTTTAGTTTTGTTGATAACCACGATGTGTCAAGGATCGCCAGCAATCTCACGAACAAAGAGCATCTGCCTCTGATCTACGCCCTCTGTTTTGGCATGCCCGGCATCCCCTGCGTATATTATGGAAGCGAGTGGGGGGCAGAAGCTGACAAGAGTGAGGGGGATCCCGCACTCCGCGCCTGCTTTGAGGAGCCGGAGTTTGGCGGACTTGCAGAGTGGATCGCGAAATTAGCAAAGGCAAAGAAAAACAGCAAGGCATTAAATTATGGAAACTACCGCCATATCGTGCTGACAAACCAGCAGTGTATCTTTGAGAGAGCCTGTGAGGGAGAGCGTGTGCTGGTGGCGATCAATGCGTCAGACGAGCCATATACCGCTCATTTTGACGCCGGATGCGGCATGGCAGAGGATCTGATCACCGGAGAACCCCACGATTTCGGTGGGGGAAGTGAACTCCCGCCGTATTCTGCCGCTTTCTGGAAGATGGAGAAAGCGTGACGCGCAGGGCGGCGCAATTGCGAAAGAAATTCCTTGACATGTGCCGCATACTTGTGCTAGAGTAGGAGACAGCGAAAGACGTTGATGGTGCGGGCTATGCCCACAGGCTGTTATTTTCCATCAGAGAGACGGGATCATCGGCTGGAAGTCCTGTCTGGTTCAGATAATGGCTGAATTTCCCACCGGAGTTTCATTTCAGAAAGAGACAAAGAGAGGTCTCTGTGTAGGAAATGACGGAAGGCGCACGTTACGCGAGAGAGAGCCTGCCAGAGAGTGGCGGGAATTTGGGTGGTACCGCGGAATATCCGTCCCTTGCATACTGATTGATGTATGCAGGGGATTTTTTTTCGGATTTTTATTATGTAGAAAGGATATGTGAAAATGAAAGAAAAACTGACACAGATTTTAGACAGTGCCCTGGGACAGATCGAGAGCTCGAAAGAACTGGAGAAATTGAATGAAATAAGAGTCTCATTCCTCGGGAAAAAGGGTGAGCTCACCAGTGTTTTGAAAGCTATGAAAGAGGTTGCCCCGGAGGACCGGCCAAAAGTCGGGCAGATGGTAAATGACGCCAGGGCAAAGATTGAGTCCTGTTTAGAGGAGAAGAGGACTGCCTTTGAGCGGGCTCTCCGGGAGGAGAAAATGAGGGCGGAGGTCATTGATGTGACGCTGCCCGGAAAGAAAATGGAGACCGGCCACCGCCACCCCAACACGCTGGCGCTTGAAGAGGTGGAGAAAATCTTTATCGGGATGGGCTATGAGGTAGTAGAGGGCCCGGAAGTGGAATATGATTATTACAATTTTGAGGCGCTGAACATCCCTGCCAATCACCCGGCAAAGGATGAACAGGATACATTTTACATCAATGACAATATACTGCTGCGCACCCAGACGTCATCTGTACAGGTGCACGTGATGGAAGAGGGAAAGCTGCCGATCCGCATGATCAGTCCCGGGCGCGTGTTCCGCAGCGATGATGTGGACGCCACGCACTCCCCGTCTTTCCACCAGGTAGAGGGGCTTGTTATCGACCGCCATGTCACGTTTGCCGATCTGAAAGGGACGCTGGAGCAGTTTGCTAAACAACTTTTTGGCGGGGACACGAAAGTGAAATTCCGCCCCCACCATTTCCCATTTACAGAGCCGAGTGCCGAGATGGATGTCAGCTGTTTTAAGTGCGGTGGAAAAGGATGCCGTTTCTGTAAGGGAGAGGGCTGGATCGAGATTCTCGGCTGTGGCATGGTTCATCCCCACGTGCTGGAAATGCGGGATATTGACCCGGAAAAATACACGGGATTTGCCTTTGGCGTGGGCTTAGAGCGCATTGCCCTCCTAAAATATGAAATTGATGATATGAGGCTTCTGTATGAGAATGATAAGCGTTTTCTGGAACAGTTCTGATAACGATAGAATTTGGAGGTAGAGTATGAATACACCGATGTCATGGATTAAAGCCTATGTGCCGGATCTTGCGTGTACTGAGAAAGAATATATGGACGCGATGACGATGTCCGGGACAAAAGTTGAGGGATATGAAAAATTTGATGCAGATCTGGATAAGATCATTGTGGGAAAAATTGAAAAAATAGAGAAACACCCGGACGCAGACAAACTTGTTGTCTGCCAGGTGGCTGTGGATGAGACGGGCACGACGGTCCAGATCGTGACGGGCGCGCCGAATGTAAAAGAGGGCCAGAAAGTGCCTGTTGTGCTGGATGGCGGCCGTGTCGCCGGGGGCCATGATGGGAAAAAGGTGCCCGGGGGCGTTAAGATCAAGAAGGGAAAACTCCGCGGTGTGGCCAGCGAGGGCATGATGTGTTCCATTGAGGAGCTCGGTTCTTCCACTGATTTTTATCCCGATGCCGCGGAAGACGGTATCTATATTCTCAGCGATAACCCTGAGTACGCAGAGGCTCCGGTGGGGAGTGACGCCATTGAACTTCTGGGACTGCGGGACGCGAATTTTGAGTATGAGGTGACATCAAACCGGGTAGATTGTTTTGGTGTGATCGGCATTGCGAGGGAGGCTGCGGCGACATTTGGCAAGCCCTTTGTGCCGCCTGTTGTTAAGGAAGTGGGAAATGACGAAAAGGCAGAGGACTATATCTCTGTTGAGGTGCCGGCAGGGGATCTCTGCAGCCGCTATGTGGCGAGGGTTGTGAAGAATATAAAGCTTGCGCCGTCACCGGAGTGGATGCAGAGGCGTCTGGCAGCCAGCGGAATCCGTCCGATCAATAATATTGTTGATATTACGAATTATGTGATGGAGGAGTACGCACAGCCCATGCACGCCTATGACCTGGATACGATTGCCGGGAAGAAGATTATCGTGAAGAGGGCAGAGGAGGGCGAAGTGTTCCAGACGCTGGACGGACAGGAGAGAACTTTGGATTCTTCTGTGCTCATGATCTGCGACGGGGAGAAGTCTGTGGGAATCGCCGGTATTATGGGCGGCGAGAACTCCAAGATTACGGATGATGTGAAGACGATGCTCTTTGAGGCGGCCTGTTTTGATGGGACTAATATCCGTCTGTCCGGGAAAAAACTCGGCATGAGAACGGATGCCCAGGCAAAGTTTGAAAAAGGGCTCGACCCAAATAACACGATGGAGGCGATGAACCGCGCCTGCCAGCTGATTGAGGAGCTCGGTGCGGGGGAAGTCGTGGGCGGATGTGTGGATGTCTACCCGGAGAAAAAAGAGGGGACGGAAGTTGCCTATGATGTGGATAAGATCAACGCACTTCTCGGGATAGAAGTGTCTGAGGAGAAGATGTGTGAATACTGGAACCGCGTGGAGCTGACGCCGGACCGGGAGAAAAAGTGTGTCCATGTCCCCACATGGCGGCAGGATATTTTCCGTCTGGCCGATCTCGCGGAGGAAGTGGCGAGATTTTACGGCTATGATAAAATTCCCACTACGCTGCCAGACGGTGAGGCCACCCAGGGCGGATTGTCTTATCAGACATCTATCTGCAATATTGCCAGAAGTGTAGTGGAGCAGTACGGCTTTTCCGAGGGGATGACGTATTCTTTCGAGAGCCCGAAAGTGTTCGATAAACTGCTTCTGCCAGAGGACAGTCCGCTGAGAAAAGCGATTGAGATCTCCAATCCCCTCGGTGTGGATTACAGTATTATGAGGACGACGCCGTTAAACGGCATGCTGTCTTCTCTGGCCACAAATTTTAACCACCGGAACAAAAATGTGAGGCTTTATGAGCTGGCCAACATCTATATTCCCAGAGCGCTTCCACTGACAGAACTGCCACAGGAGAAGATGATGCTGTCTCTGGGCATGTACGGTGACGGAGATTTCTTTGATCTGAAAGGCTGCATTGAGGGGCTGTTTGATAAGCTGGGCATAAATGAGGATGTCTCTTTTGTGCCGGAGAGTGACCGCCCCTATCTTCACCCGGGAAGAAAGGCTGATATTAAGGCGGGGGAGGAGACGATTGGGT
>CANRMO010000187.1 GCA_947631755.1 uncultured Lachnospiraceae bacterium
TCCGTCTGCACTGGCAGCCGGCAAAACCAGCAAAAGCGTCCCAAAGGCTATCGCCCCCAGAAATCCAAATAAAATAATCTGTGTTGTCGTCAGTTTCCGCTTGCTTTTTTGTATCATACTAATCTTATTCCCCTGATCTGCAGATTTCCCGATGTCCCCCGGAACCGGCAGGCCGCCATCCCTGTCCGCAGACATCACCTATACTTCCCATTATAGTAAAACTTTCCGGAAGGTCAAGGGAATCATTGACAATTATTTTTTATTATTCTATAATTATGAACTGTTCAAATAGAAAAAAAATAATGAAAAACAGAAATGAGGATGAAGTATTATGTCAGAAAATATGCAACAGGAAAATAAGATGGGAACCATGCCCATCAACAAACTGCTGGTCTCTATGTCCGTTCCAATGATCGTATCCATGCTGGTACAGGCATTGTACAATATCGTAGATAGTATGTTTGTGTCAAAAATCTCTGAGAACGCGCTGACCGCCGTCTCGCTGGCGTTCCCGGCACAAAATCTCTTGATTGCCGTGGCCATGGGCACCGGCGTGGGCGTCAACGCCCTGCTCTCGAAAAGCCTGGGGCAGAAAAACTTTAAAAAAGCAAATAAGACTGCTTGCAATGCCGTGTTCCTCGCTGCCTGCAGTTATATCGTATTCGCCCTGCTGGGTCTGTTTGCCACCCACGCATTTTTCACAGCGCAGACCACCGATGCCCAAATCATAGACTACGGTGTCCATTATCTGACGATATGCCTGGTTGCTTCTTTCGGCATTTTCGGGCAGGCAACTTTCGAGAAATTGCTGCAGTCCACGGGAAAAACATTTTTCACTATGATCACCCAGGGCACCGGCGCCATCATCAACATTATCCTTGATCCGATCATGATCTTCGGGCTCTGCGGTTTTCCAAAAATGGGCGTGAGCGGGGCCGCCCTTGCCACTGTCACCGGGCAGGTGATCGCCTGTATCATGGCCCTGTTTTTCAACCTCAGAAAAAATACAGAAATACAATTGAAAATCCAGGGATTCCGCCCGGACAGGCACATCATCAGCGAGATTTACTCCGTTGGTATTCCTTCTATTATTATGGCCTCCATCGGCAGCGTCATGACCTTTGGCATGAATAAAATACTGATCGGCTTTACCACTACGGCGACAGCGGTATTCGGCGTATATTTCAAGCTGCAGAGTTTTATCTTTATGCCGGTATTTGGGCTGAACAACGGCATGGTGCCCATTGTAGCCTACAATTATGGTGCAAAAAAACCAGACCGCATTATGAAAACCGTGCGGCTGAGTATTTTATACGCCGTCTCTTTTATGCTGATCGGACTGACAGTATTCATGACGATCCCCGACCGGCTGCTGGGAATTTTTGAGGCTTCAGATTATATGCTGCAGATCGGGATCCCCGCCCTGCGGACCATCAGCCTCAGTTTCCTCTTTGCCGGATATGGTATCATCTCCTCTTCCCTGTTCCAAGCTCTCGGACATGGGATGCTGAGCCTGTATGTATCTGTACTCCGCCAGTTAGTCGTGCTTCTGCCCCTGGCATTTCTCTTTGCCCGCCTGGGGGGCCTGGATTATGTATGGTTCTCTTTCCCCGGGGCAGAGATTGCCTCCGTGATTTTCTGCACCATCTTTTTCCGCTATATCTATAAGAAAGAGATACTTCCTATGAAAAAGACGACGTGAAAACCGCGGAATCTTTCCGGCAGATCATTCTCCCCGCACTCACGCCAGGCCGCACAACACACCGATGCTGTGTATCAGAAAGGCAGCCACCCAGGCCGCCAGGCACTGTATAAGGACAGTCTCCGCCGCCGCCCTCGCCGATCCCATCTCCCGGCGGACTGTGGCAACAGCCGCCACACAGGGCGTATAGAGAAGCGTAAACACAAGAAATACGAGGGCAGTAAATGGAGTGAACAAACCAGACAGCTCTGACACCCTGCCCCCCAGCAGAACCGTCAGCGTGGATACCACGCTCTCTTTTGCTGTAAAGCCGGTAATCAGCGCAGTGGAGACCCGCCAGTCCCCAAAACCGAGCGGGGCAAAAACCGGGGCGATCACACGCCCGATCATGGCGAGCATACTGTTATCCGGCGTCCCCGCCACATTAAACCGAATGTCAAATGTCTGCAGAAAC
Organism: uncultured Lachnospiraceae bacterium; assembly: GCA_947631755.1. Taxonomy (GTDB): domain Bacteria; phylum Bacillota; class Clostridia; order Lachnospirales; family Lachnospiraceae; genus Eubacterium_F. The sequence goes on from CANRMO010000187.1 coordinate 2,157, forward strand.
CAGATGATGACAGTGGCCACAAAAATAATCGTAAAAGCTTTCTGAATAAAACCTCTCGCCTTTTCCCAGATCAGCCGCAGAACACTCTTTGCCCCCGGCAGGCGGTAATTTGGCAGTTCCATGACAAAGGGCACCGGCTCCCCCTTGTACTTGCTTTTTTTCAATATGTACGCATACAGAATCCCGCACAGAATCCCCAGTACATAGAGCCCCACCATAACAACTCCCCGCCAATACGCCGGGAAAAAAGCTGTCGTGAGCAGTCCGTATATGGGAAGTTTGGCGCTACAGCTCATAAACGGGGTCAGCAGGATCGTCATTCTGCGGTCCCTCTCGCTGGACAGCGTCCGCGTGGCCATGATGGCCGGCACAGAACAGCCAAACCCGATGAGCATCGGCACAAAACTCCTCCCCGACAGTCCAAGTTTCCGGAGAAGTTTGTCCATGACAAAAGCAACCCTCGCCATATAGCCTGTATCCTCTAAAATGGACAGGAAGAAAAACAGCGTCACGATCGTTGGCAGAAAACTGAGCACGCTGCCAACGCCACTCAGAACACCGTCCACCACAAGAGAGCGCACGACCGGATTTATCTGCAATGCCGTGAGCCCCCGGCCCACAAGTCCGACCACCGCGTCCACTCCCACAGACATCAGATCCGAGAGGGCCGCCCCCAGCAGACTGAACGTCATAATAAAGACAAAGGCCATAATCCCGATAAAACAGGGGATAGCTGTATATTTCCCCGTCAGGATCCGGTCAATGGCAACGCTCCTTTTGTGTTCCCTCGTCTCCTGCGGTTTCACCACCGTCTTCCCACACAGCCCCTCGATAAAAGAAAACCGCATATTTGCAAGAGCCGCCTCCCGGTCCATACCGCTCTCTTTTTCCATCAGCTCTACAATCCGGTCCAGTGTGTCCCTCTCGCCCCCCTCTAAATGCATCGCCTGCTCAATGAGCGAATCATTTTCAATCATTTTTGTGGAGGCAAACCGGACAGGAAGTCCGGCTTTCTTTGCCGCGGGCTCAAGCAGATGAACCGCCGCATGGATACAGCGGTGAACTGCCCCAACCGGATCCTCTGCATCCTCACTGTCGGCACAGAAATCAATTCTTCCCGGCGCCTCGCGGTAGCGCGCTATGTGTATGGCGTGATCGACCAGCTCATCAATCCCTTCATTTTTCACGGCAGAGATTGGGACGACCGGAATACCCAGGATCTCCTCCAGCTCATTGATGCGGACCGCCCCGCCGTTGGCGCGGATCTCATCCATCATATTCACCGCCAGCACCATGGGAATGCCCAGCTCCATCAACTGCATAGTCAGATAAAGATTCCTCTCGATATTCGAGGCGTCAACAATATTAATGATAGCCGTGGGGTGGGATTCCATCAGAAAATCCCTGGTCACGATCTCCTCATTAGAGTAAGGGGAGAGCGAATAGATTCCCGGCAGGTCTGTCACCACGGCCTCCGGGTGGTTACGGATCGTCCCCTCTTTTTTGTCCACTGTCACGCCGGGAAAATTACCCACATGCTGATTTGAACCCGTCAACTGGTTAAACAGCGTCGTCTTGCCGCAGTTCTGATTTCCGGCAAGGGCAAAAGTGATCGGCTTCCCCTTCGGGATCGCTTCTCCGATCTTATTCCTGTGGTAACTCATGGCCTTGCCCAGCTCTCCCATACCCGGGTGGGGAATGGGGCGGTATCTCTCCTCCGCATGACTGCCTTTCTCTCTCTTTTCGGTCTTCTCAGTCTCAATCTCTCTCGCATCCTCCAATCGCAGAGTCAGCTCATATCCCCTCAGTTCCAGCTCAATGGGATCCCCCATAGGGGCAACTTTTCTAAGAGTCACCTCCGTGCCCGGCGTCAGTCCCATATCCAGAAGATGGTGGCGCAGAGCCCTCTCCCCCCTCACATATAAAATTCTGGCGCTCTGGCCGATCTCTAACTCATCCAGTGTCATAATCCTAATCCTCTCTGTAAACATCCGGCCTGCGGTCCTGCCGCACCGGAAATCTCCTCACATAATCCAGCCGCTCCTCCCGGACAAGGGTGACGTAGCGGTTGCGCTCTCCCCTCTCCTCTCTCAGCCGTCTGCCATCCGGCGAATAGGCGGCCGAGCTGGGCGCATACGTAAGACCGCCCCCTGTCCCAGTCCGGTTCACCCCCACCACAAAACACTGCATCTCAATAGCTCTCGCCCGCAGCAGCGCGTGCCAGTGGCTCAGCCGGCTCTTTGGCCAGTTCGCTATCAGAAATACCGCATCGGTATCCAGGGGGAGCATCTGAAAGGCTTCTGGAAATCTCAGGTCATAACAGATAAACAGGCCGCACCGGAACTCCTCCCAGTCAAAATAACAGATTCTCTGTCCCCCCTCATAAGCTCTGGCCTCCCCGCCATAAGTAAAGGGGTGTATCTTCTCATAGTCCGCCAGGACAGCTCCCGTCCGGTCCACAAAACAAAAGCGGTTTTTACCCA
>CANRMO010000188.1 GCA_947631755.1 uncultured Lachnospiraceae bacterium
CTCGGCGAATACAGCAGTGAGCCTCTGGGGGACTATTTTGCCGGGCCGAACCACATATTGCCGACCAATGGCACAGCTAAGTTTTTCTCACCCCTCTCGGTGGATGACTTTGTAAAAAAATCCAGTGTGATCTCATATTCCAGAGAAGCTCTGGAAGAGGTACACGAGGATATTATCCGTTTTGCCAGGGCGGAGCATCTGACGGCGCACGCAAATTCTATTGCGGCGCGATTTGGAAAAGAAGTTCTTGACTAGAACTGGATATTATGGTATATTTCTAATGTTGTTAAAAAGGAACAGGAAGTTCCCAGGTAGATGGTCCTCTGATGGTGATAAAAGATACATTAAGAACATCAAAAAAGATATAGGAGGAACAACAATGAACGAGATTATCAAGAAGATTGAAGATGAGCAGTTAAAGGCTGAGGTGCCTGAGTTCCACGTGGGCGATACTGTTAAGGTCTACGCCAGGATCAAAGAGGGCCAGCGTGAGAGGACGCAGGTGTTTGAGGGCGTCGTGCTCAAGAGGCAGGGCGGCAGCAACCGCGAGACATTTACAGTCCGCAAGCTTTCGAACGGCGTTGGTGTGGAGAAGACATGGCCGGTTCACTCCCCCATTGTAGAGAACATTGAAGTGGTCCGCCGCGGAAAAGTGAGAAGGGCAAAATTGAATTATCTCCGTGGGCGCGTCGGCAAAGCTGCAAAGGTAAAAGAGCTGGTGAGATAAATTTCTTTTGCTTTTTAAAGGGACAACATGTTTGTCCCTTTTTCTTAATATAAAATTGCCCGTTTCCCTGCGGCTGCGGCAGCCGGCTCCGGGCAGGCGTGTGTGGATGGAGGGAACCGATGAATCTGCGTTTTGAAGAAGAGACAAAAAAAGAGCGGAGAATTCAGATTTTAAAAGAGATTCTGTACTTTCTGATAGCGGCGGCGGTGGCTGTTGCGCTGGCGTGGCTGATTGTGCATTTTGCGCTCAAGAAAGTCAGTATGATTGGCAGCGCGATGGAGACAACGCTGTATAACGGACAGGATGTGATCGTCAATAAGACATCCTATATTTTGCTACGCCCAAAAAGAGGGGCAGTGATCGCCTTTTATCCTGAGGATGATGAGGAGATAGAGGAGGACACACTGGTCCAGAAGGACTCTACTGTCTGTATCCGCCGCATTGTCGGCCTGCCGGGGGAGACTGTCCAGATCAGGGACGGGATCATTTATATCGATGGCGAGGCCATTGAAGAGGCATATAAATTTGAAGCCATACAGTCTTCTGGGCGGGCGAACGATGAGATTGTGCTGGAAGAGGATGAATACTTTGTGTTGAGTGACAAGAGGTCGGATCTCGATGACAGCCGCAGTTCGGCATTCACAAAAGTAAGAAAGAAAAATATTATAGGGAAAGCGGTTCTGACCCTTAACCGCTTTGCGATGATTGGCGGCCCGGATGAAGATTCGGAAAAAAAAGAGGCCGGCGGTGAAGGGGATGGCACAGATAACAGTGTCACCATAGACTAGAAACAGGAGTGGCAAAAGATATGCATTTTCAGTGGTATCCGGGACATATGACGAAAGCCAGGCGGGCGATGCAGGAAGATATAAAGTTAATTGATGTTGTCATTGAGCTCGTAGATGCGAGGATTCCTTATAGCAGTAAAAATCCGGACATTGATGAACTGGCGAAGGGAAAGTCCAGAGTTCTTTTGTTGAATAAGAGGGATATGGCGGATGCGGACACAATTCCCGGCTGGATCCGGTTTTATGAGAAAAAGGGTTATCTGGCGATGGCAGTCAATGCAAAAAAGAAAAATGAACTCAGGCAGGTGAATGACCTGATACAAAAAGCCTGTAAGGAAAAGATCGAGAGGGACCGCAGACGCGGTATACTGAACCGCCCGGTGCGGGCGATGATCGTAGGGATCCCGAATGTGGGGAAATCTACGTTTATTAACAGTTTTGCGGGGAAGGCGTGTGCAAAAACGGGAAACAAACCGGGCGTCACAAAGGGAAAGCAGTGGATCCGCCTGAATAAACAGGTGGAACTTCTGGATACACCGGGAATCTTATGGCCCAAATTTGAAGACCAGACGGTGGGGCAGCATCTGGCGTTTATCGGCTCGATTCGCGATGAACTGATACAGAGTGTCGATCTGGCGCTGGATCTGATTGTGTTTTTGTGTGGGGAGTACCCGGGAAAGCTGGGACGCTTTTACGATGTGGATGAGTCAGCGGATCCTGTGGCTGTTCTGACGGAGATTGCCGTGAACAGGGGATGTATACAAAAAGGCAATGAGCCGAATCTTGACAAGGGGGCGTTTCTTTTGCTGGATGATTTCCGAAACGCCAGGCTGGGGCAGATTACAATTGAGATTTCACCTGATAAATAAAGAAGGAGCCGGATTATGAAATTTGACAAAGAGGTTGAGGAGAGCCTCCGAATTTGTGATGAAATACAGAAATATATCAAAGAGGGCGGAGGGCCATTCCTTGAGAGTCCGCCGGAGATGGAGTTAGATCTGTCCGAGATTGAATTGCTGGGGAAGATGCGCGCGGATCAGGGACGGACAGATGCAGGGCCGGAAGAGGCCGTGGAAAAGGATGCTGTGGAGCCGGTGGCAGCACAGCCGGTTGTGGCTGACTCACTGTCGGATCTTTTGCCGGTGAAAGAGATATCCGGGGGATCAGAAAAAAAGGAGGAGCCAGAAAGAGTTCTTCTGGATGATCTGGCTCTGAATGACAGCCCCCTGGATATGGCGCCATTAAATGGGGTGCCTTTGAGCGAGCTGTCTCCGGATGAGAAACCGCTGGACGAGACGCCGCTGGATGAGATACCACTGGACAGAATACCGTCACCGCAGTTCGCTGGGGGAAAGAGGGGCAGAAAAGAGAAAAAGCATCTGGATGACACAGAGGATATTTCTGTCGGAAAGAGTTCATCCGGGGAGGAGTACAGGGAGAAGCATCCGCTTATGAGGGTCTCACTGAATGTAGGGATCTGCATAGTTATCGCCCTTTTGTTATCCTTCGTCATCACTAAATTTGTGGCGTACCACACTTCAGTTGAGGGGAGTTCTATGTCCTCTACTCTGAACAGTGGCGACCAGCTGGTCGTGGAGAAAATGAGTTACCGTTTTAATGATCCCAAACGGTTTGATATCGTTGTATTTCCTTTTAATGAGGATACAATTTATATTAAGCGGATCATTGGATTGCCAGGCGAGACGATCCAGATCATAGACGGAGAAGTATATGTCGATGGAAATTTGCTGGAGGAACCAATGAAGTTTGAGACGATGGATGATCCGGGTCTGGCTGAGGATGAGATCCATCTCGGTGAAGAGGAATACTTTGTTCTGGGGGACAACCGGAATGCCAGTGTGGACAGCCGGAGAGACGAGGTTGGAATGGTAAAGAGATCGGAGATCCAGGGAAAAGCCTGGCTGAGATTTTATCCGTTTGATGATTTCGGAAAACTGCATTAGGCACAGAATGGAGGATGCTTTGGAGATTGAGAAGAAATATCTGGTAACAGAGGTGCCAGAGAATCTGGAATCATACGATAAGTGGGAAATTGAACAGGCTTATCTCTGTTCAGATCCTGTGATCCGCGTGCGGAAAAAAAATGAGGAGTATATTCTGACTTATAAAAGCCGCCGCAGCCTGGATGAGAGAGAGCCGGAAGAACAACTCTGTGTATCAGAGGAAGCAGAACTTCCCCTGACCCGGAAGGCCTATGAGAAATTGCGGGGGAAGAGGGACGGCAGATGCATCACAAAAACACGTTACCGGATTCCCTATGGGAATTACCTGATTGAACTGGATCTCTTTCACGGGGACTATGAGGGATTTGTCTTGGCAGAGGTGGAATTTGGCTCGGCGGAAGAGAGCCGGGCTTTTGCGGCGCCGGAGTGGTTTGGCCGGGACGTCAGCGGGGATTATCACTATACGAATGCCTACCTGGCAGGAAAATGATGGCTCAGGTTTTGTGTAGACAATGGGAAGTAAATTTTGGTCGGATTAGGAGGATTGGCTGATATGGATGAAATTAAGAACACGGCTTTGTTTGACACATTCCGCACGATTGCGTCGGAATTATTTGAGGAGAGGGAATATCCCTATGAAGTTCTTCCGCTGATACACGATTTTATTTTAAAACTGGGATCTGGGCTCCCGGAAGATATATTTGAAAAGAGGGGGGAGGATATCTGGGTGGCAAAATCTGCAAAAGTGGCGCCTACGGCTTTTCTGCACGGCCCCCTTATTATCGATGAATATGCAGAGATCCGCCACTGCGCTTTTATACGCGGAAGTGCCATTGTCGGGAAACATGCGGTAGTGGGAAATTCTACAGAGTTAAAAAATGTCATTCTCTTCGATGGTGTCCAGGTGCCCCACTATAATTATGTGGGAGATTCCATTCTTGGCTATAAGTCCCATATGGGGGCGGGTTCGATTACTTCTAACGTGAAGTCGGATAAGACGCTGGTGGAGATTAAGGGAAATGGCGGGACAGTCACAACGGGTTTAAAGAAAATGGGAGCTATTCTCGGCGATGAGGTGGAAGTCGGGTGCGGCAGTATTTTAAATCCCGGATCCGTG
>CANRMO010000189.1 GCA_947631755.1 uncultured Lachnospiraceae bacterium
CCCTCTTCTTCCACGGCCACATACAGCGCGCTTCCCGACGCACAGTCCTGCAATTCCTGAATGAGTTTGCGGGCCTGTTTCTCTGATTTTATATTTTTCTCTGACAGCCAGACACCGCCCGGCACCTGCTCCCGCAGTGTTTTTTGAATAGATTCCGTAACCCTGTATATCTTTTTCCGGTTCTGCGATGAAGCGTCCAGATCAGAAAGGTCGACCAAAAACATCTGACTGACCTTTTCTTCCAGCGTCATATTCCCTACCATATCCTCAGCGGCAAGAAACGCCTCATCATCCGTTACCTCTATCTGTATCGGTTCAATAACGCCGCCAGATACGCCCCCGGCAGAGACCGGCCCATCCACATTCGCCTTTCCGGGCGTTGACGATGTCCCCGCCCCTCCTTGTATCTTACCGCAGGCCAGAAGTCCCAGCACAGCTAACGCCGCGCAGGCAGCCAGCATCACCCGTCTCATAAGTTCCTATACTCCTTCCGGTATTTTCCATCGTTTTTTTTGCATTTTCCTAATTCTTTCCCTTTGTACCGTAATGCAGAATCTATTATACTATATTATTTCCACACATACAAACAAAATATTTCTGTTTTTTTGAGTTCATATTGTAAACCGCCCAAGCCTACCAGCATAGGATAACACTGTAAATGATTTTAAGGAGGCAAAATTATGAGTGATTTATCAGCAACACAGTGCGGAGGCGGATGCTCCTGCAACGAGGGAAATAACTGCTCCTGCCTGATCATCATCATCCTTTTGCTCTGCTGCTGCGGCGGTAACAGCTTCGGCGGTGGCAACAGCTGTGGCGGAGATTGCAGCTGCATCATCTGGATCCTGCTCATCCTCTGCTGCGGCGGCAATGGCTTCGGTGGCGGCGGCTGTGGATGTGGTTTCTAATACCCTCCGGAAAATGCCTAAAAGGGAACTGTCAGTCCGACAGTTCCCTTTCCTGTTCATCGAAATACGCTTCTTTCTCCTCCTCCGAAAGACAGCTGTAACAATCCATATCAATCTCATAGATCGACGTGTCATCCGACACAAGATACCCGCCCTTTACTCTCTCAAATTCTTTCATGCAAGTGCATCCTTATGGCTTTTTTATATTATATGAAGCGCGCGCAAAAAGTTCATTTATTCCTTTTTACAATCCCTGCGCCGGTAGAAATCCTGGATGAGATCCATCCTCGATGTCATCCCCACAAATAATTTATCCACGGCCGCCAGCGCCGTCATCGCCTCGACAACGACCACCGCCCTCGGCATAATGACCGGATCGTGCCTTCCCTTAATCTGAATCTCAATGTCCTCACCCCGGCAGTTCACAGTATTTTGTTTCTGAAAAATGGAGGGCGTAGGCTTAAAAGCCGCGCGGATCACAATATCGTCCCCATCGCTGATCCCCCCCAGGATCCCCCCGGCCCGGTTCGTATATTTCTTCACACTGCCGTCCGCAGCCATATAAAAACTGTCATTGTTCTGTGAACCGGTCATCTGGGCCACTTCAAAACCAGCACCGATCTCGACACCTTTCACCGCCCCGATGGAAAAGAGATTCCCCGCAAGCGCCGCATCCAGCTTGCCAAACACCGGCTCGCCGATGCCGGCCGGCATCCCGCTGACCACACACTCCACGACCCCGCCCACAGAATCCATCTCCTCCATTTTTTTTGCCAGATACTCTTCCGCCTGTGCAGACACCTCCAGATCCGGCATGCGCAGCGGGCTTTTTTCTATATTTCCCTCGTCCATGAATTCCCTGCGGCACACAAAGGGGCCGATCTGTTTTGTGTAAGCCCGGATACGGATCCCAAGCAGATCCAGGATTTTCATGGCGATAGCCCCCGCGGCCACCCGGCCGATGGTCTCCCGCCCGGACGAGCGGCCGCCTCCCCGGTAGTCGCGGAATCCGTATTTAGCGTCAAATGTATAATCTGCATGGCCCGGGCGGTAGCAGTCCTTGATCTCCGAATAGTCTTTTGACTTCTGGGACGTGTTCTCCACCACGAGGGAGATTGGCGTCCCGGTAGTTCTGCCCTCAAATACGCCGGAAAGTATTTTTACCCTGTCCCCCTCCCTGCGCGGGGTCGAATACTTCGTCTCGCCCGGTTTCCTGCGGTCCAAAAAAAACTGTATGTCCTCTTCCGCAAGGGAAATCCCCGCCGGGCATCCGTCCACCACAACCCCGAGTCCCGGGCCGTGGGACTCCCCCCACGTCGATATCCTGAACACTTCACCTAATACGGAACCAGCCATTTTTTTCGCACTTCCTTTCGAATTATCTTTCTTTTTTCTCCGTTCTATTGTATAATAATCCTATTACAATTGAAAGGAGATTTTTAATGTTTAGTCAGTTTTTTGGATCATATCTTGTGAAAACCAAGAAAATCTCTACTGAGCAATTCGCCTCCTGCATGGAATACGCAAAAGCCAGCCGAGTTAAATTGGGGTTGATCGCTGAGGACGAGGGTATGTTGACGCGGCAACAGGCCAATGAGCTAAATTTCCTGCAGATGCAATCAGATAAAAGATTCGGTGATCTTGCCATTGAGAAAGGGTATCTGACAGAATCGGACATCAGTTATCTCATAGGGCTCCAGGGTTCCCCGTACTTTAGTTTTGTACAGGCACTGCAGGATAACGATATTATGGACCGCGACCAGATTCGTAACAGCCTTGAATCTTATCAGAAGGAGAGCGGTTTTTCCGATGAGATCATGGATGCTATAAAAAATGGCGACATCGAGAAACTGCTGCCAGTATTTTTGGAGACGGAAGACGAGAAGCTTCTCAATCTCGCGGGCCTGGCCCTGCGGAACATCATCCGCTTTGTCAGTTCCTATCTCCGCATTGATAAGGCCGTTTATGTAAAATCATTTTCCGCCAGATATATCGCCTATCAGAAAACGGTGGGCGACCGCAACGGTTTTCTCGGTTTTTCCTGTGACAACGACGACATCCTCTCGATCGCCGAGGGATTTGCTAATGAGTCTTTCGATGAGGTGGATGAAGACGCGCTGGACGCCGTGGCGGAATTTACAAACTGTGTCAACGGCCTATATGCCGCTGAGCTCAGCTATAAGGGCACTTCCATTGATATGCTCCCCCCGGAGATCTTATCAGACGCCACAATTGAAGAGGACACAGAATTTTGTGTAGTGCCAATTTATATAGAAAATAAAAAATCTCATTTAATAATAAAAATTGATTGACTTAGGAGGTCATTGTTATGGCTAAAATATTGATTGTCGATGATTCCCGGACCTCGCGCCGTGTCCTCCGGAATATTCTGACGGAAAACGGGCATGAAGTGATTGGTGAGGCGGGGGACGGCCAGGAGGGCTATGAAAAATTTGCAGAATTAAAACCGGATATCGTGACTCTCGATATCACAATGCTAGTGCTTGATGGACTGGACGCCCTGGAAAAAATCATAGCAGACGGCACCGACACCGCTGTCATCATGGTTACTGCCGCAGGGCAGAAAGACAAAATGGTGCTGGCTGTCAAGCTCGGAGCGGCGGAATTTATACAGAAACCATTTCAGCCGCAGCAAATCCTGGACGCCGTTGAACATGTTATGAATTAAGCCTCAGAATCTTTTTTCATCAGCCATTGATAAAGTATCCAGCCGCCGACGGCAGCCAGTGCGATAAGCAACACGTGCACGACTGCCGTCGCTGCTATGTTCCCTGTCCGGACATTCACAAAGGAGCCAAAAAATATAACTAGCAAAGTCAGCAGAAACGCTTTTTCTTTTTTCCCCTCCAGATACAATTTACCAGCAATGAAACCGAGCGCCGTGTAGATCACCAGAAAATAAATACTCCTCAATGAATCCAGCATCACCGTCAGAGGCCTGGTATCCAACACCGACTGCGCCATCGAATCAGCCCCCTCATACACGCCCATATTAATTGTAGACGCGGTATACAGACTTGTGACATAGGGAACCACGATATTCCAGATTACATTCCCAACGCCAAACCCAAGGCCGGCCGCGGCTCCCCGGAACAGAGTCTGCCTTGAGCGATTGCTGGTTTTGACCGCCCACTGAAAGCTGAGAACAGCAATGACACTGGAAATGGCCGTTGAAATATATGTGACAGGCATCACCATATTCCACATCTGCTTTCTCTCCACCAGCTGGATCAGCGCTATCGAGACCATAGAAGACAACACATACTTACAAAAAAAAGCTACGATCCCCAACCCCAGGGCATTGACGATCCCTGTCTTTTTTTTGTCCGAAAAACAGTACAGAAACCAGACACCTGCCCCGGCCGCGGCCAGTGGGAAAATCAGCGCCAGCAGCATGCTGAGCATTTGATTATGTGTGACAAACATAGACGTTTCCTCTTCTTAAAATCCCACGCGGATGCGCGTAATAAATGTATCAAACCCGGCGATCGTGTCGTGGAAGACTCCCTCTTTCATGACAGGGGTGATAAATCCAAATTCCCCGTCCACTCCGCCGTCTACTGCCTCTATTTCCTCAAACTCTTTCTCTGCCTTTTCTCTCTCTGATATGCCGATCCGGACAAAGAAGCGGTTTTTCATCTCCTCTATCGGAG
>CANRMO010000190.1 GCA_947631755.1 uncultured Lachnospiraceae bacterium
CGGAGAGGGAATTGAAACAGTTCCGGTTTCGGATCGAGGGTACATATGGAATGGAGCGGGCCCAGGTGACGGCGGGGGGGATCCCCACGGCAGAGGTCTCACCGGAGACAATGGAATCGAGAAGGCAGGCGCATGTTTTTCTGTTGGGAGAACTGCTGGATGTGGACGGAAAGTGCGGCGGATATAATCTGCATTTTGCCTGGAGTTCTGCCATGGCGGCGGCACAGGCAATCCTGGATATAGTACGAACTTAGCCCATCGCTTTCGGGGAACAAAACAGAGGAGAAGATGCTATGTTACAGCTATCCCAGTGCAAGGTCGCATACACGGAGGATTCGGCAGAGGCTGTCAGGAAAAGGGCGGCGAAGATGCTGCGGATCCGGCCGGAGAGCATAAAAAATATGCGCATCGTGAAAAAGAGCCTGGACGCCAGAAAAAAACCGCAAATCTATTTTATATATACGGTCTGTTTTGAGGCGGATCAGGAGGAACACATCTTGCGGAAAAACCGCCATATGAAAAATCTTTTAAAGGCCAGGGAGAAATCTACGCTTGTAGAACAAAGGCTTGCGGCGCAGGAGAATTATGTAAGCGAGAGGAAACGGGAAACAATTGTGATCGTGGGAGCCGGGCCCGCCGGGCTCTTTTGCGGCTATTATCTGGGGCTCTGTGGTTTCCGGCCCATTATTTTAGAGCGCGGCGCGCCAATGGAGGAGCGGACGCAGGATGTGGAGAAATTTTGGCGGCAGGGTATTCTCTGCCCGGAATCCAATGTTTCTTTTGGCGAGGGCGGGGCGGGGACTTTTTCTGACGGGAAACTCAACACCGGAGTCAGCGATAAGACCGGACGGAAGAAATTTATACTGGAGAGTTTTGTGAAGTTTGGCGCGGGTGAGGATATTTTATATGAATCAAAACCCCATATTGGCACAGATGTATTGCGCGGGGTGATTGTGAATATGCGGGAGGAGATGAAACGTCTCGGATGTGAGTTCCATTTTCACACAAAGATGACCGGGCTTTGCTGCGAGGGCGGCGCTGTGAGAGGGGTGCAGACAGAATCTCCGGCGGTGGCAGGAGAGAGGCAGTGCGCATATATTCCCTGCGACAGACTTGTGCTCGCCATCGGGCACAGCGCCAGAGACACCTTTTTTATGTTGCATGAGGCGGGGGTGGCCATGAGCCCTAAGCCTTTTGCAGTGGGGGTGAGGGTTCAGCACCGCCAGGAGGATATTGACCAGGCACAGTATGGGATTTCGGACAGGAGGCTTCCCGCATCTCCCTATAAATGCACAGGGCGGACTTCTGACGGGCGGGGGGTCTATTCGTTCTGTATGTGCCCCGGTGGCTATGTGGTCAATGCGTCGTCAGAGGAGGGCGGCCTCACAGTAAACGGCATGAGTGATGCCGGGCGGGATTCCGGCAATGCAAACAGCGCTATCGTGGTCTCTGTAGAGCCGGAGGATTTTGGCGGCGGTGGCTGTCTGGCGGGCATTGAATTTCAGAGGAAATGGGAGAGAGCGGCCTTTGAGATGTGCGGCGGGGACATTCCTGTGCAGCGGTACGGTGACTTTCTGGCGGACAGAACGACGGCTTGTGCGGGCAGGGTGAAGCCTTGCGTAAAGGGGAAATGGTCTTTCGGAAACCTGCGGAAAGCATTGCCAAATTTCGTGATAAATGGTATGATAGATGGAATGGAGCAATTTAGCCGCAAAATATCCGGCTTTGCGCATGAGGATACGCTTCTCCTTGGCATAGAGACAAGAACGTCGTCCCCGGTGCGGATTGACCGGGATGAGGAGTTTGTGAGCCTCGCGGTAAAGGGGCTGTATCCTTGCGGCGAGGGCGCCGGATACGCCGGCGGTATTATGTCAGCCGCCATGGACGGCATGCGGATTGCGATGAAGATACAGGATTTACAGGATTGATATCCTGAAATGGAGGAGACCATGCGTGAATTGCTGAGAGATAAAAAAAGGATTGTGTTTAAGGTGGGCACATCTACGCTGACCCACCCGGAGACGGGGCGGCTGGATCTGGTGAAGATGGAGAAATTTGTGCGTATCCTGACAGATCTGCACAATAAGGGAAAGGATATCGTGCTTGTCTCTTCCGGGGCCATCGCTGTCGGAAGAACGGCCATCGGGCTGAGGGAGCGGCCGACGGAGAGATCGGTAAAACAGGCCTGCGCCGCCATCGGACAGAGCCGGCTCATGATGGTGTACCAGAAATTATTTTCAGAGTACAGCCAGAACATCGCACAGATCCTTATGACAAAGATCACGATTGCCAATGACACGAGCCGGCACAACGCAGAAAATACATTCCGCGAGCTGTTGGGGATGGGTGTGATCCCCATTGTGAATGAGAACGATACCGTGGCCACAGACGAGTTCAGCCTCAGTGACAACGATTATCTCTCTGCCATTGTCTCTGCTATTATCAAGGCCGACCTGGTTGTGCTGCTCAGTGACATTGACGGCCTCTATACGGATGATCCCAATGAAAATCCGGACGCCAGGCTGATTCCCTATGTGGACAGGATCACGGATGAGATGCTCGGTATGGCAAAGGGGCCGGTGACGGATCTCGGGACCGGGGGCATGAGTTCGAAAGTGGAGGCGGCGGGCATCGCCAATGACGCCGGTGCGGACATGATCATTATAAATGGAAACGATATGGACAATATTAACCGTCTCTTTGAGGGAGAGGAGATTGGGACGATGTTCAGAGCCCATAAGACAAGACATTTCCACTTAAAAAATTATCTGGACAGGTAGCGGGCGATGGAAGAGAAAGCGATTCTAAGAGGGAGAGCCCTTGCTTTGCGGGATGGCATTCCAGAGGAAGACAGAGAGTCGTGGTCCCACAGGATCACAGAGCGGATCTGCCGTTCAGAACAGTGGCAGAGGGCAAAGATCGTATTGTCCTATGCATCGTTTCGCTCCGAGGTGGATACGGGACCGGTCAACCGGCGGGCACTCGAAGAGGGAAAAAAATTATATCTGCCGCGGATATTTCCCAGTGTCCGGCGGATGGAGTTTTACCGGGTAAGAGAGCTGGATTCACTGGAGAAGGGATACCAGGGGATCCGCGAGCCGCAGGCAGATGAGGCGGGGATATTCTGCCCGGTCGATATCCCGGGGGAAAAAGTGCTGATGCTGATGCCCGGGGCGGCTTTTGATGAAAAGAAGAACCGCATCGGATACGGCGGCGGGTATTATGACCGCTATCTGGAGCGGTGGAAAGAGTATATAGGGACGAAGATGCTGCTTGCTTTTTCTTGTCAGAGAGTGGAGGAGATTGCAGCAGAGGAGACGGATGTTGCACCGGATGTTATTATTACAGAGTTGGAGGGATGAAAAATGTTGTCTTTAGAGGAGATCGGGCAGAGGGCGAAAAAGGCTTCCGCCGTTATGAACCGGCTGGATGTGACGGCAAAAAACCAGGGACTTCTGGCGGTGGCAGATGCGCTGGCCGGGAGCAGAGACCGGCTGATGCGGGAAAATGAGAGAGATGTGGAGAGAGCGAGAGAGGCGGGGATGGCAGAATCTCTTTTGGACCGTCTGGCACTGACGCCGGAGCGCATCGGGGGAATGGCCGAGGGGATCCGGCAGGTCGTGGCGCTGGATGACCCTGTGGGGGAAGTGATCTCCATGAAAAAGTCTCCCCTGGGTATGCAGATTGGGCAGAAGAGGGTTCCGCTCGGTGTGATTGGCATTATTTACGAGTCACGGCCCAATGTCACAGCAGACGCTTTCGGGCTCTGTTTTAAGACGGGCAATGCCGTGATCCTCCGGGGAGGGAGCGACGCCCTCTGCTCAAACAGAGCGATCGTTGATGTGATCCGGGAGGCGCTGTCAGCCTGTAAACTCCCGGTGGACAGTATCCAGCTTCTGACAGATACTTCCCATGAGACAGCGGAAGAATTCATGCGCCTCAATAAGTATGTAGATGTGCTGATCCCGCGGGGGGGCGCGGGACTGATCCGGACGGTTGTGGAAAAGAGCACAGTGCCTGTTATTGAGACCGGGACGGGAAACTGCCACGTATACGTGGATGAGTTTGCGGATATTGATATGGCGGCGGATATTATTGAAAATGCAAAGACACAGAGGCTCGGCGTCTGCAATGCCTGCGAGTCGCTTGTTGTCCACAGTGGAATCTCAGAGCGGGCGCTGCCTGTTATCTGTGACCGCCTGAAAAAACATCAGGTCGAGATCCGCGGCGATGAGCGGGCGCGCCAGATCTGCGATGGCATGGTCCCCGCCACAGAGGAAGATTTTGGCACTGAGTATCTGGATGCGGTCATTTCTGTAAAGATTGTAGATTCCATTGAAGAGGCCATTGAACATATCAACTATTTCAATACCGGGCACTCGGAGGCCATTGTCACAGCTAATTACAGCAACGCCATGAAGTTTCTGGATGAGATCGATGCGGCGGCTGTCTATGTCAATGCGTCCACGAGGTTTACAGACGGTTTTGAGTTTGGCTTTGGCGCGGAGATCGGAATCAGCACACAAAA
>CANRMO010000191.1 GCA_947631755.1 uncultured Lachnospiraceae bacterium
AGTGGATGAGCGGGCAAAGGAGTGATTCCCTGCCGGGAGTTTTTACAGAAAAGAGGGATTGAATATGAAAATACTGGCAATAGACAGCTCCGGGCTTGTGGCGGGAACGGCGCTGTTAAGCGGAGACATTCTGGTGGGAGAATACAGTATCCATAATAAGAAGACCCACTCGCAGACGCTGCTGCCCATGATCCGTGATATGCTGGACATGGCGGAGGTGGAGATTGCAGAGGTGGACGCCATTGCAGTGGCAGCGGGGCCCGGTTCTTTTACGGGATTGCGGATTGGGGCGTCCACGGCCAAAGGGCTGGCCCAGGCCCTGGATATTCCGATCGTGCCCGTCCCGACACTGGAGGGCCTTGCGTTTAATCTGGCGGGGACGGAGGCGCTGGTCTGCCCTCTTATGGATGCCAGAAGGGATCAGGCATACTATGGGATTTATGATGTGGAGGACGGTGTGCCGGAGACGGTGGCGGAGCAGTCCGCGGCTCCGATCGGGGAAATTGTGGAAAAAGTGAATGAGATCGGAAAACCAACCGTTTTTCTGGGAGACGGTGTGCCGGTGTTTGCCAGCCGTCTGAGAGAGGGACTGAAAGTGCCATACCGGATGGCGTCAGACAGTGTACGCTATCAGAGAGCGGCCTCGGTGGCGGAATTGGGAAAATACTTTCTGGCACAGCACCGGGAGGTGCCGGCTGGGGAATTTGCCCCTGTTTATCTCAGGCTCTCCCAGGCAGAACGGGAGCGGCTGGAACGGGAAAAACGGGACGCCGGGGGCAGGTAGATATGGAAAATGTTACTGGTAGATATATCGTTTTTTTCCTGTTACAATATGTGTATCAATTATGAGAGGGGAATCAGGGTGATGAATCGATATGTTTGCAATTCCTGTGGAAAAGAGCTGCGGGAGGAAAATGGGATTTTACAGGAGGATGCCCTGATCATTAACAAAGAATGGGGATATTTTTCCCACAAGGATCTTGAACTCCACAATCTGGTTTTATGTGAGGAGTGCTATGACCAGTGGGTCAGTCGGTTACGGATTCCTGTGACCAAAACGATCAAAAAAGAAGTGCTCGGCGAAGATTATGTGTCGCCGGGTGATTTCAGTGAGGCAATCTTGAATTAAACTCCACAAGATAATATTTGAAAATATGGAAGATATATGGTAAAATAACAAAAAAGAATTTTAATATTTTTTGTTTGAGAAATCTCTCTGCCGGTGTCCCTGTGGCCATCGGCGTGGAGAGATGGAGGTTTTGCCATGTTGGATGTCTGCCTTTTGGGCACCAGCGGGATGATGCCGCTGCCGAGAAGAGCACTGACTGCGTTAATGACAAGATTTAACGGCAGCAGTCTGTTGATTGACTGTGGTGAGGGAACGCAGGTAAGCATCCGTGAACAGGGGTGGAGTATGCACGATATTGATCTGATCTGCATCACCCACAACCACGGAGATCATGTCAGCGGCCTGCCAGGGCTGCTTCTTTCTATGGGAAATGCAGAGCGCATAGAGCCTTTGAGGATTGTGGGTCCGAAAGGGACAAAGCGTGTCGTGGAATCACTGCTTGTGATCGCTCCAGGGCTCCCTTTTGATATCCATATACAGGAATTGAACGGTAAATGCGAGACAATTGAGGCAAACGGCTATGAGATCGAGGCATTCCGCGTCCAGCACACAGTGCCGTGCTATGGCTATAGCCAGCGGATACGCCGGATGGGGCGTTTTGACGTGGAGAAAGCAAAGCGGAATGAAGTCCCTATGGCTCTCTGGAGCCGTCTGCAGAAGGGGGAGACGCTGGAGTGGGAGGGGCGCCGGTACACGGCGGATATGGTTCTGGGACAGCCGAGAAAAGGTTTGAAAGTCACGTATTGCACAGATACCCGTCCGATCCCGGAAATCGCTGACTACGCCAGAGGGGCCGATCTCTTTATCTGTGAGGGGATGTATGGTGAGCCGGAGATGGCATCCAAGGCGCGGGAAAAAAAACATATGACGTTTACAGAGGCGGCCACTCTTGCAAAGATGGCGGGTGTGCCGGAGATGTGGCTGACACATTACAGTCCGTCGTTGATACGCCCAGATCTTTATATAGAAGAATCAAGAAAAATTTTTGCCGGCATTAAATTGGGAAAGGACCGGAAGACGGTTGAGTTGAATTTTGACGGGGAAGAGTAAAAACGGAGCATTACCGAGAGGAGGGGTATGTATGGCGGAAGAGAAGAAAAAGAAAGGCACAGGGGGGCTTGCTGCTTTTATCTTTGTCATGTGCCTTGTTGTTGTGGGCGGATTAGGTATCTACTATCAGATTATGAAAAAACAGCATATGCGGACACAGTCCAACATTCCCACTACGGAGACGGAAAAGCTCATTGCAAAAGACTTGTCTGTGGGATACCCGGAGACTCCGACGGAAGTGATGAAATTGTGGGGGCGCATAAATCAGTGCATGTACAATTCGAATCTCAGTGACGAAGAGTACACAGCGCTGCTTAAACAGCTGCGGGCCATGTACAGCGCAGAGCTCCTTGAGGCAAATAAGGAAGACGCCCACAGTGCTAAGCTCAAAAGTGAGATAACTGAGTTTCAGAATGAAAAAAACAAGATTGTCAGTTATTCTGCCGATGCCGGGAGAACAGTCCAGTATAAAACAGTTGACGGAAAAAAATGTGCGTATGCAAGGATATCTTATTTTATTGGGAAGAAGAATGGTTACGTCAAAATGTTCCAGGACTATATATTGGTGCAGGAAGACAGTAAATGGAAGATATTAGGATTCCAGGAAACGGAGCAGGAACCGGCAACTTTGGATAAGGCAGATTCGGGCAGCTGATGGGGGCACGGACGTGAAAAAAGAGGATGTTGTTGTATTAGCGATAGAGAGTTCATGTGATGAGACGGCTGCCGCGGTCGTTGTCAATGGCCGGGAGGTGTTGTCCAATATTATTGCCTCCCAGATTGATGTTCACAAAATTTATGGCGGTGTTGTGCCGGAGATTGCGTCCAGAAAGCATATTGAAAAGATCAACCAGGTCATTGAGGAGGCTCTGAGCGGGGCAGGCAGGACACTGGAGGATATGGATGCCATCTGCGTCACCTATGGGCCGGGACTTGTGGGGGCACTGCTCGTCGGTGTCGGCACTGCCAAGGCGCTGGCGTATGCGGCAGGCAAGCCGTTGGTTGGTGTACACCATATTGAGGGCCATATATGTGCAAATTATATTGCAAACCCCGAATTAGAACCGCCCTTTTTGTGTCTGGTTGCATCGGGGGGGCACAGTCATCTTGTCATAGTGAGAGATTATGGAGAATATGAGATCCTCGGCCGCACGAGGGATGATGCCGCCGGGGAGGCGTTTGACAAAGTGGCAAGGGCCATCGGTCTCGGCTATCCGGGAGGCCCGGCGATCGACCGGCTCTCAAAGGAGGGAGATCCGGATGCCATCGAATTTCCCAGAGCGTCCATAGAAGGGGCACCCTATGATTTTAGTTTTAGCGGAGTTAAGTCTGCTGTTCTGAATTATATCAATGGCTGCAAGATGAAACAGATTGATTACCGGACGGCGGATATTGCGGCGTCATTCCAGAAGGCGGTAGTCGATGTCCTCACGGACCACACAATGCTGGCGGCAAGAGATTATGGTATCCGGACAATTTCCATCGCAGGGGGAGTCGCCTGCAATGGCGCCCTGAGAGAAAGCATGAGCCGGGCCTGTGATGACCGGGGATACCGGTTTTATATGCCAACACCACTTCTCTGTACAGATAACGCAGCAATGATTGGTGCGGCGGGATATTATGAGTACAGGAAAGGGGTTCGCCATGGTCTGGATTTAAACGCAGTGCCAAATCTGAAACTGGGATAAAAAATAATGTTTTTTTCCTTGACAGCTCCCTATGATAAATGATATACTGTTCAAGCAGTCTTGGAGAGGTGTCCGAGTGGTTTAAGGAGCCGGTCTTGAAAACCGGTGACTCCGAAAGGGGCCGTGGGTTCGAATCCCACCTTCTCCGTTCGGTTGAAAAACCGTATAAATCCATATTTATTTTTATTCAGCTGGAGAAGTACCCAAGTGGCTGAAGGGGCTCCCCTGGAAAGGGAGTAGGTCGTTAATAGCGGCGCGAGGGTTCAAATCCCTCCTTCTCCGTTTATTAAAAGGTTTGGAAAGTACTGCAAGGCGGTGTTTTCCGAATTTTTTTTGCATAAAAAATTCCTGTATTCTCAAAAAATTGAAAAAAAGGTAAAAAGGTGTTGACAAACGCCAGATGTTTTGATAATATGTAATTTGTTGACGCGAGAAAATAAAAAAGAAAAAAAGTGTTGACAAGCTAAACGCAATGTGATATAGTATCTTTTGCTGACGCGATAAAAGATAACATATTGTGGAAAGCAGAATTGTTGGTTTTTATAGAAGAAACCAGCAGAGGACCTTGATAACTGAACAGTGGAACAACCTTGAAAAATTCGTGAAATGGAATGGTTAAAAACCATACCCGATT
>CANRMO010000192.1 GCA_947631755.1 uncultured Lachnospiraceae bacterium
CTTTTGTCTCCTGCTCCAGTAATTCCAGATCTTTGATATCGACTTCGGAGCGCAGGATGCCCATCTGGACAAAACATTTCCCTTTGGCATTTGGCTCTGAGCTGACTGTGCCCCGGATTCCCATGGAGTGAACCATCACAATGTCCCCCGGCTGTAGTTTGTCGGGGGCATTTCTCTTCGTTTTTTTCGTCTCCCCGATAGTCAGTTTACTCCCGGTCTTATTCAGTTCCTCGCGGAGAGCCGCACGCTCTTTTTCCATCTCCTTTGCCATGCCGGAATCGTTTGACCATTTGTTGTATTTTCTTATGGATTCATCCGCCATATCCTTGGCTTTCTGGAGAATTTCATTTGCCTCTTCATTGGCGCGCCGCAGGATTTTATCTTTTGCCGCATCGATGCGGTCGTTTTTCGCAATGAGTTTCTGCTTGTAGTGCTCCGCCTCTTCCCTTATTTTTTTCGCTTTTTCCCGCTCCTTTTCTGCCTCCACGCGG
Source organism: uncultured Lachnospiraceae bacterium (assembly GCA_947631755.1). Lineage (GTDB taxonomy): Bacteria > Bacillota > Clostridia > Lachnospirales > Lachnospiraceae > Eubacterium_F. The sequence goes on from CANRMO010000192.1 coordinate 492, forward strand.
GCATCCTGAAGGCCGGCCACCACATCCTCAAAAGTCTGGGCGTCGCTGTCCACAAGATTCCCTGCGGCATCAATGATCTCTTTTGGGAGACCGAGTTTCCCGGAGATGGCAAACGCATTGCTTTTGCCGGGTACGCCCACCAGAAGGCGGTAGGTGGGGCGCAGGGTCTCCACGTCAAACTCACAGGAGGCGTTTTCCGCGCCGTCTTTGGAGAGGGCGTACACTTTCAGCTCACTGTAGTGAGTGGTTGCCATGGCAGTGACATGGCGGCTGTGAAGGTTATCCAGGATGGCAATGGCCAGGGCTGCCCCCTCGGTGGGGTCCGTCCCTGCGCCGAGCTCATCAAAGAGGGCCAGCGCCTTTTTATTTGCGCGCTTTAAGATATAAATGGTATTTACCATATGGGAAGAAAATGTGCTGAGGCTCTGCTCAATGCTCTGCTCATCCCCGATATCCGCATATACCTCCTCATACACCCGCAGATGGGAGCGGTCAAATGCCGGGATGTGCAGCCCGGCCTGTCCCATCAGGGTAAAGAGCCCCACAGTTTTGAGAGATACGGTCTTCCCCCCGGTGTTGGGCCCGGTGATGACCAATAAGTCATAGGTTTTGCCCAGCGTTACATCGATGGGCACGACCCGGTCTTTCGGGATCAGAGGGTGGCGTCCCTTTTTGATGTGGATGTAATCCTGGTCAAAGAGAGGTTCGCTCCCCTGCATTTTTTTCGAGAGGCCGGCTTTTGCGAAAATAAAATCAAGCTCCGCCAGAAGAACTACGTTCCTCTCCAGATTTTCCGTGCAGGAGGCGGCGAGAGCGCTCAGGGAGGCGAGGATTTTCTCAATCTCGTCCCGCTCTTTCATCGCCAATTCTGCTAGCTCATTGTTCAGTCTGACAATAGCTGTTGGTTCAATGAAAAATGTTGAGCCGGTGGAACTCTGGTCGTGGATCATGCCGGGAAAGGCAGATTTATATTCCTGTTTTACCGGCAGGCAGTAGCGCCCGTTCCGCATGGTGACAATATTGTCCCTCAGCATTGTCCCGGAGGAACTCATTGTCTCTGCTAACTGTCCCCGGATCCGGTCGTTTGCCCCTTTTATAGTGCGCCGGATCCGTTTCAGTTCCGGGCTCGCATCGTCTGCCATCTCATCCGGCCCCAGGATGCAGCGGTTGATCTCCCGCCGCAGATCCGGCAGATCGGACAACCCGGCAAAGCGGCCGGACAAGGCGTCCTGTAATTCTTCTTCTTTGCGGGAATATTCAATGGCGCCTTTTGCAATCTCAAGGCAGCGGCTGATATCCAGCAGTTCGCCCATGCCGAGAACACCGCCCTTTTCCAGAGGCAGCAGACTCGGCCGGATATCCCGCAGCCCGTGGAAAGACAGTTTTCCCCATTTCAGATAGCGCATGAGGGCGTGGGACGTCTCCGTCTGCCAGCTCACGATCTCTCCTCTGTCAGAGGATGGCAGAAGCTGGCGGCAGCTCGCTTTTCCCATCTCAGAGTCGGCCTCTCCGGCCAGCATTTCAATGATTTTGTCATATTCTAATGTCTGTAAAACTTTCTTATTCACGTTTCACCCATCCTTTCAAGGACATTTTACATGAATTTTCTGAAAAAGTAAACAATACCTTGATTTTGCCGGGAAATATCGGTACAATAGGAATTACATGGCAAAGCCAGAAGCGAGATCGCAGGGGTGTACTGGCAGGATGATTTTGCAGGTGTTTTTGTGGTTAAAATAGACGACGGCATAGAAATGGGGAGAAGGATGAATTATTTAAAAGATTACCGCGAGGGTGAAAAGTTTGTCGGCACATATTTGTGTAAGAGAAAACAGATTTTGAAAACGAAAGCGGGTAAGACATATTACTCGCTGATCTTACAGGATAAAACGGGACTGGCTGACGGAAAGATCTGGGATCTGAACAGTGGGATTGCGGAGTTTGACACCATGGATTACATTCACTGCGAGGGCCTGGTCACATGTTTCCAGGGAAATATTCAGATGAATATTTCCCGCGTCCGCAAGAGCGACGAGGGCGAGTACGATCCGACTGATTATGTGCCCTGTACGGACAAGGATATCAACGAAATGTTTAGCCGCATTATGAAGTACGTTGACAGCGTCCAGAACCCATACCTAAAGAAAATACTTGATATGTATTTCGTGGAGGACAAGGAGTTTATCGCGGCTTTTAAGAAACATTCGGCGGCCAAAAGCATCCACCACGGTTTTATGGGAGGACTTTTGGAACACACGTTGAGCGTGACGGACATGTGCCAGTATTTTGCTGACCACTATCCACTGATCAAGCGGGATCTTCTGATCACAGCGGCACTTTTTCACGATATGGGAAAAATATGGGAAATTTCTGATTTTCCGCAGAATGATTACACAGACGCCGGACAGATGTTGGGCCATCTCTACATCGGCGCCCGCGCCATGGAAGACGCGGCAGACAAAATTCCGGAATTTCCGCCCAGATTGAGAAATGAACTGGTGCACTGCATCCTCGCCCATCACGGCAAACTGGAGTATGGTTCGCCCAAAGTGCCGGCGATCCTTGAGGCGATGGCACTCTACATGGCGGACAATGCGGACGCCAAACTGCAGACATTGACAGAGATCTTTAACCAGGCCGGGGAGGGGACGGAGTGGCTCGGTTATAACCGCCAGTTTGAGAGTAATCTGAGGAGAACATCAAATGAGTGACCGGAAAGGGTTTTTTCCTGGCACTGGACGACGCGCAGACAAAACCGCGCATCTTTCGGTCAGTGGAATAAAGAAAAATGATGAGATCATTGTTGAGATAGACGATATGGGAACTCACGGAGAGGGCATCGGTCATGTGGATGGCTATGCCCTTTTTGTGAAAGAAGCGCTGCCAGGGGAAATTGTCCGGGTGCGCATAATGAAGCTGAATAAAAATTACGGTTTTGCCCGTATGGTAGAAATACTCCGGCCATCTGCCAGCCGGGTGGAACCCCGCTGTCCCTCCGCTTCCGCCTGCGGCGGCTGTACCCTTTTGCATCTCTCCTATGAGGGTCAGTTGGCGTATAAGGAAAAGAAAGTGAGAGATTGTTTAGTCAGGCTCGGCGGCGTGGACGCAGAAGAGATCCAGTGGCTGCCCATCCTTGGTGCTGCCGCACCGGATGGCGCCTGGCACTATAGGAATAAAGCGCAGTTTCCCGTGCGGATGGCAGAGGGGGAAAATTGTCCCGCTGCTGGTTTTTTTGCCGGGCACAGCCATCGGCTCGTCCCGGTGGATGATTGTCAGATCCAGCACCCCATCATGAATCAGGCCGTCCGCTGTGTATTGGATTTTATGAAAGAAAATAAGATTTCTGCTTACGACGAAAATAGCCACAGAGGGCTTGTGCGGCATATTTATGTGAGGCGGGGCTATGTGACTGGTGAGGTGATGGTTTGCCTTGTCATCCATGGAAATTCCCTGCCCTGCCGGGATTATCTTGTGAAAGCGCTGCGGGAAATACCCGGCATGGCCAGCATCAGCCTAAATATAAACCGAGAGCGGACAAATGTGATTCTAGGCAAAAAGATGATCCCTCTGTGGGGGCCTCTCTATATCGAGGACTGCATAGGTGGGATCCGGTACCGCATTTCTCCCCAGTCGTTTTATCAGGTGAATCCGGTCCAGACGGAAAAACTCTATCAGACAGTTCTCGATTTTGCGGATCTGCAAGGGGACGAGGAAGTGTGGGATCTTTATTGCGGCATAGGCACGATCTCCCTTTTTCTTGCCCGGAGAGCCGCCCATGTCACTGGTGTGGAAATCGTGCCGGAGGCAGTCGAGAATGCAAAAATAAATGCAAAACTCAACGGTATCACTAATGTGGATTTCTTTTGTGGAGCCGCAGAGCAAGTGGTGGGCGAGCTGGCAGAACAAATTCCGCAAAAATTGATGGGAAAGCCGCAAAATGTCTATGGCGATAAAGCCAGGGTGGTCGTTGTGGATCCGCCGCGGAAGGGGTGCGATGCCGTCCTGCTTGA
>CANRMO010000193.1 GCA_947631755.1 uncultured Lachnospiraceae bacterium
CTTGAAATCGGATCTTGTGTAGAGTTTTGTCTCCTCAGAGGTGTCCTCGCGGCCCGGCGTCTTGAGGTCCAGTTTTTTGATCAGAAACGTGAATATGAAATAGTACAGCAGGAAATAGAGGATTCCTACCGGAAGGATAAGCAGCCAGCTTGTCTTTTGATTTCCCTGCAGGACGCCAAATAGAAAGAGGTCAATGAGCCCGCCGGAGAATGTCAGGCCGACCGCAATATTTAGCATATGGGCGATCATGTAGGCACTGCCAGCCAGCACGACCTGCACGGCAAACAGGATTGGCGCTACAAATAAAAAGGAAAATTCGATCGGCTCAGTGATCCCAGTGAGCATACACGCCAGTGTCGCTGATAAAAGAAGGCCGCCTGCTGCTTTTTTCTTCTCAGTATTTGCCGTGCGGTACATGGCCAGTGCCGCACCCGGGAGTCCGAAGATCATAAAAATAAATTCGCCGGAGAAATACCGTGTCGCGTCAGCACTGAAATGTGTGACGTTTGCGGCGTCCGCAAGCTGCGCGAAGAAAATATTCTGTCCGCCCTCTACAAGCTGCCCAGACACTTCCATGGTGCCGCCGACGGCTGTCTGCCAGAAAGGCATATAGAAGACGTGGTGCAGGCCAAAGGGGATGAGGGCGCGCTTGATCAGCCCGAACACCAGTGTTCCGATATATCCACTGCCCGTCACCAGCCCGCCCAGGGCATAGATTCCGCTTTGCACTGCCGGCCACACAAAATACATAAGGATGCCGACAAACATATAGACAATGGTTGAGATGATCGGGATAAAGCGGGAGCCGCCGAAAAAGGAAAGCGCGTTCGGCAGGGTGATCTTATAAAAGCGGTTGTGCAGCGCCGCCACTCCGAGTCCCACTATGATGCCGCCGAAAACGCCCATCTGCAGTGTGGTGATCCCACAGGAAGAGGCGATGGTGCCGCCCAGGACGTCGGGGGAAATACTGCCATCTTCCAGAACTTTCCCATTTATGACAAGCATCGCATTGATTGAGATATTCATGACGAAATAGGCGATCATGGCGGACAATGCTGCTACTTCTTTTTCCTTTTTTGCCATGCCGATCGCGACGCCCACGGCAAAAATGATGGGCAGGTTGTCAAAGATCGCGCTTCCTACCTTGTTCATGATCACAAGCAGTGAGTGCAGGATGGTCCCGTTCCCTAAGATTTTCCCGAGACCGTATGTCGCAATCGTTGTCTCGTTTGTAAACGAGCTTCCAAGCCCCAGTAAGAGGCCCGCTACCGGAAGGATAGCAATCGGGAGCATAAAGGAGCGGCCGACCCGCTGTAAAACACCAAAGAGTTTGTCTTTCATGTAAACCTCCATTCTTCTGCGCCTTGCGCGCCATTAAAAATCAGAGAAATATGAATATAATATAGGAGTAAATTTGCCAAAAATCATGCCGGTTATTCTTTTTTGTTATATATTTACATTTCCTTTTTTTTCATGTATAATTTTTATAGAATAATGCATTGAGTTTCAGTGAGGGGGATGGATTATGAGAAATAAAATATGGAAAAAAGTGTTGGCGGGCGCGATTGTTTTCTCGCTCGTTTTGCAGGGGGGGATCCCGGCTCCGTCCGTCCGGGCGGAGGAGACGGAGACGAAAGAGGAACCCGGGGGGACAGAGGAACCCGAAGAGACGGAGAAAGATGCGGTGTCTTTCCGTGAACTGGATTATGATATCATGTTGGGGACAACGGTGAATTCTAAATTCAAAACAGATAAAATCGCAGAAAAAATGGATCTGGCTGCAACGCTGGCCGGAAAGAGTTTTCAGACGACTACTACGAATATTGACCCTACAGACCTCTCCAACTGGCATGTCTATGACCATTATGACAGTTGCTGTTTCAGCAATGAGGCGGCATGGAGAGAGGATACCGGCTACAATCCGGCTCTCCGGCCATTTTACAGATATGTGCCAGATGGAGCTAGATTCGCCGACGAGAAAATAATGAAGACCATAGAGGAGGCTCTGGAAGCGAGTAAAAATAGCATAAAGGGAAATGTATTCCATCTCAGGGAGCACATTGCCGCTGCCGCTGAAGACGGGGAGGCGGCAATGAAATTTTATGGGTACGGAGACAAGCCCTATGCGGACTTTCTGTTTTATCCGGCGACGGAGGAAGGAACTAAGAAAGTGGAATACACGGTCAATGCGCAGGATGTTAAGACTCATTCAATGAGGAGAGCGGGTTTTCTGTTTAACTGTGGCGTTGAGGATGGAATGTTGTCTGGATACGCCATGATATTGACGTTTATGGATGGGGATACGGAGAGTAGTTATGTAGAGGGAAATATCTATACAAAGGGGATTGAATCTGTCAGCGTATACAAAATAGAAGAGATCCCGGTCGAGCAGTTACATGAGATCAGCTCTCTTTGGTTTCAAGCCAGCAATGAAGTAGCTGGAGCACAAAACACATCAGTAGCAAACATTGAGTTTAAGGGCCACTATGACATAAGTAAAATTAATATGGAGATCACAAGCAGTTCTCTTAAGGTGTGGATGACAGAAGCCGGTGCGCTGGCGTCCGTAAGCAATCCGGGAGTCACAAACCTGGTTGATATCAGCAATCTGGAGCCGACTGGATTTGGGGGCTTTGGCCCGATCGTGGCATACGAGGACCATGCTTGTAATTTTACCTCCTCTTATATTTATTCAGATCTGAAAATGAATATTGAGACGGCGGATTCCGTACTGTCCGGTCTGGGGGATACGGATTTTACTGAGCAGACAGTAGGGGATGATGGCGGGTACAAAGAAAATAAAAAGTATTTTGTGCTGATCGGCGATAAAGAGAAAGATGAGGAGGGCAAGTACAAAGATTTCTTTAAGAGAGATTATGACGATGTCTATCTGGAGATGTTGAAAAAACAGGGAGTGATTCTGATCACGAACCTGAATATCAGAGGAACGAATATTGATGTCAATGGAACGGATTATAATCTGGAAGATTATCTGGGGGCAGAGAATGTTATCCATGTGGACGGAGACAGCGAGGAAAAGCTGGCGGAAGAGATTAAAAAAGCGATTGTGAATGCGGAGTATTCAAAAACGGCGGCTGACGGGGCGGCGGATGCTCTGGAAGCGACAGGTTATAAAGACCATGCCGCAGCCAGATGCGTTGTGAGATACGACGGCAAACAGGTCGATTCCGTAAATCTGTCGAGGGTCGGCAGCGGCTCTGTGAAGCTGGACATAGATGATTCTATGTCAATCAATACGACGGATGCGGAGATTGAGCTCCGGCGGCCGGACAATTCAAAAGAGATTTTAAGGGGAAAAGAAATCGTTATAAAAGGGACAGAGAGCTGGCTGCCGGGTGAGTATACAGTGACGGTAAGGTATAAGAAAGAAGATGTTTCTGCGAGTACTGTCTTTTCGATTACGGGTGTTTACAATTGTTACTTTAACGGGACGACAGCGCCGGAGGGACAGGAGAAAGATAACCTGTCTTGTTCCGATGATACAGTGGGGCTGGGCATATTAAAGCCTTACCAGACTTATAAGACAAAATTGAATGCAGATAAGGGATATAGGCTGCCCGCACGCATTGAAGTAAAGACGGATGGCCTTGCCACGCCCACAACGATAGATGAGGACGGCGTTGTGAGGGATCTGAATGGCGATCAGGTGGCATTCAAAGTACTGACGGCGGGGACCGATTACACGTATAACCAGGCAACCGGGGAGATCCAGGTGAGCCAGAGCCGGGTGACGGGGAATCTCTATATTAATGCAGATACAGTAAATGTGAGCTATGAGCTTGAAAATTTGACAGCGGCCGGGCCCAATGCGGTATCTTCCTATGACGTGAGTAACATGACAGTATATCTGAACCCTATCCAGAGCACGTTTCCGCAGCCAGAAAAAGTGACAGTCGTTATCGGTGACAGCGAATATGTGATTGCAAAAGATGAGACAAAGAACATAGGAAAAGGAGTGATTTCCTATCTCGGTAACAGACTGACGATAACAAGGCCGCTCTATACAGGTGATATCACAATAAAAGCAGTGACGGGGAATTTCCATGTCTACTACAATTCGGATGCCGACGGCATACTGGGCGGCACGGAGACCACGGAGATCACCTGCGGGGAAGACTATGACAACGTGATTGAGCTGGAGAAAGGCCATGTGATCTTTTCGGCAAGCGCCGCGCTGGGGCAGGAAAAGGATGCGGAGGGAAATCCATTGCAGAGCCCGGCCAGCTTTTCCCTGGATCCAGAGACGGGCGAGCTGCACATCGACGGTGGGGATATTACCGACGATATTTACATCAATATCGAGACAGGGATAAAGGCGTATATGGTGACGGATGAGGTTGTCAATATGGAGTTTGAGGGCAAGAAATACTGTGTGTCA
>CANRMO010000194.1 GCA_947631755.1 uncultured Lachnospiraceae bacterium
CCGTGCCCGTCTCCAGACGGGCTTTTTCAATTCAAGAGAGCGCCGTAAGGCGGTCTTTCCTATAAAGCAAAAAATAGCGCATAAATCCTCTTTTGGAAATATACGCTAAAAATGGACCTGGCGGGAGTCGAACCCGCGTCCAAACCGGAATCCCACGTTCTTCTACTATCATAGTCAGTTCTTCTGCTTTCCCAAAAGGAAAGCCATTCCCTTATCCAAGTGGGAACAGACACCCCCGAGGACTCAGTAGCTTCATAAATCTCTTATCCGGGCAAAGCTTACCGGATAAGGTTCCCCACAAAGGATGATACCACATCCGGGCTGTGGGACACCCGGTTGCGGCAGCCGCCTTTAATTAGGCAGCGTAAGCTAATTTATTATTATCAGCGTTTAATTTTAAGCCTGCGTTTTTACGTGGTCACAGCCCACGGATAGCTTCACCGTCTTCAGCCGGCCTGTCGAAACCAGTACAAGCCCTTACTATAGTACCGATGTTTTTCTGATAATATCACACAGGACATAACTTTGTCAAGGTGAAAATTCCTACAGAACTCTTTTCCCGTCACAGATTTTTCACCTTGAACTCCCGCTCCGCCGCACGGCGCTGGTCTTTCTTTGCGATGTCCCGTCGCTTGTCGTACAGCTTCTTGCCCTTTGCCAGTGCAATCTCTACTTTAATCTTACTCCCCTTAAAGTAAACACGGAGAGGAACCAGCGTATACCCTTTCTGGTCCATTTTCCCGATCAGCTTGCGGATCTCGTGCCGATGCAGCAGAAGCTTTCGCACGCGCAGCGGATCTTTGTTAAAAATATTCCCTTTCTCGTAGGGATTAATGTGCATGCCATATATCTGGACCTCACTGTTTTTATCAATGCGGACAAAAGCCTCCTTGATGCTGCAATGTCCCTGTCGGACAGATTTTACCTCTGTCCCGACCAGCTCAATGCCCGCCTCATACTTCTCCTCAATAAAGTAATCATGCCACGCCTTTTTATTGTTGGCGATCAGTCTCACACTCTCTTTACCCATACCTACCTCATTTCTGTTATCATGTCAAAATCAATGGTTCTCATCAGTTTGCTGACCCGGAGCACCTCAACCCTGACTTTCTGTCCCATGCGGAATTCTCTCCCCGACCGGTGCCCGACGACCCGGTACTTCTCCTCTTCAAAAACATACTGGTCATCCTGCATATCAGCCAGACGGACCATGCCCTCAACCGTATTAGGAAGTTCCACATAGATCCCCCAGGAAGTGACCCCGCTGACAACCCCGTCAAAAATCTCCCCGATGTGATCTGACATATACTCCGCCTTTTTCATTTTCTCCACTTCACGCTCCGCCTCGTCCGCCCGGCGCTCCAGGTCACTGCAGGCCGCCGCGATCCCCGGAAGAATTTCCTCGTAGTGCCCGTACCGCTTCCCCTGCATGCCATGGCGCATATTCTCCTTGATGATCCGGTGGATCTGGAGATCTGGATACCTGCGGATCGGGGAGGTAAAATGGCAGTAGTACTGGGTTGCCAGTCCGAAATGTCCCTCATTTACAGTGGAATACTTCGCTCTCTTCATCGAGCGCAGTGTCAGGCGGCTCAGAAATCCCTCTTCTTCGGTCCCCTCTATCTGCTCGATCAATTTCTGGATCTCCCTCGGGTGCACCTCATTCTGTCCCACTTTAATGTGATAGCCAAAACTCGCTGTCATCCTTGCCAGATCCTGTATTTTTTCCAGGTCCGGATATTCGTGGGTGCGGTATAAAAACGGCACCTCAAGCCAGAAATATTCCTCTGCCACCGCCTGGTTGGCGGCAAGCATAAATTCCTCTATGATCTTAGTCGCTATATTGCGGTCATAAGGCTTGATCTCTACCGGGTGCCCATCCCCGTCAAGGATGATTTTGCACTCAGGAAAATCAAAATCAATGGATCCCTGTTTCTTTCTGTTCTTCCTCAAAACCACAGCCAGATCCCTCATATCCTCAAAGAGTGGTATATACTTCTCATAGCGGGCACAGGTTTCCGGTTTTTTCTCTGTCAGTATGGCATTCACATCCGTGTAGCTCATCCTCTCATTCACATGGATCAGTGTCTCCGCGATCCTGTGGCCCCGGATCTTCCCCTTTGCGTCAAAATGCATAAAACAGCTGAGCGCCAATCTATCCTGCCCGGCATTCAAAGAACAGATCCCATTAGACAATTTCGGCGGCAGCATTGGGATCACACGGTCCGTCAGATAGACGCTTGTCCCCCGTCTGAGTGCCTCCCGGTCCAGGGCAGAATTCTCCGTCACATAGTGGGACACATCCGCTATGTGGACGCCAAGCTCATAGGAGCCGTCCTCCCTTTTCACTACGGAGACCGCATCATCCAGATCTTTTGCATCCTCCCCGTCAATCGTGACCATATCGAGTCCGCGTATGTCCATCCTCCCCGCATATTCCCGGGAATCCACATGATCTGGTATCCCTGCTGTCTGATGCCTGGCCTGCTCCGGAAATTCTTCCGGCAGGCCAAAACTTTTTATGACCGAAAGAATATCCACTCCCGGGGCGCCCTCCGGTCCGAGAATCTGCGTCACCCGGCCTTCCGGGCTCTTGTCTCCCCGGCCGTAGTCCATCAGCTCCACGACAACTTTACTGCCCTCTGCAGCTCCCATCGTACAGCCTTTCGGTATATAGACATCCCGGATCAGTTTCTCATCATCAGGGATCACAAAAGTAATCTTTTCATTTGACGTAAATGTCCCCACAAGGGATTCTGTTTTTCTTGTGACGATCCGGATGATCTCACCCTCTCTGCGCCTCCCGGGATGCCCCTTTCTCATGCGGATCTGGACCAGATCTCCGTGAAAGGCATTGCTGCAGTAATCCTCCGGGATAAAAAAGTCCTCCTTTTCCCCCTCAACTCTCACAAAGCCAAAGCCCCGCCGGGTAGCCATAAATGTACCAGTGAAGATACTGCCTTCCGGCAGGCAGATCCTGCCCTTCCGGTCAATCTCAATCTTTCCCTTTTCAATCAAAGAGTCCATCACATCGTGGAACTCTCTCCGCTGCTGTCTCGGTACGCCAAACAGCGCAGCCATCTCCTTTATCCGCATCGGGGTATAGTCCGGAGCTTCTACAAGAGAGAGAACCATGCGCTCTCTTTCCTGATTTTTTTCATTTTCATTCAGAGGATCCCTCTCTGTTCTCTTTTCTTCCTTTGACATAATAACCTCTCATTTCAAAAGCACCCCCACATACAGAAGGGGTGCTTTTCATTTACCATTCTTTTGTTGTCCGGATCATCCGAGCCAATCCGTACAGAGAACCACAGAAAGTACAATAAACAGCGTAGCCAGCACTGCCGTGGCCTTAGCCAGAACACCCTCCGTGGAACGGCCCTTGTTTTTAGTCCAGTACGTATCCGCCGCGCCGGACACAGCTCCCAGGCCATTGGTCTTACCCTCCTGCATCAACACCACGATTACAAGGGCAACGCACACGATAATGTATATGATAGTTGCAATTGTCTTAATTACGCTAGTCATAATCTAACTTCTCCTTTTTTATCTTTTTTTATTTCTGAGAAAAGGTGGAACCTGAATCTCACTCTCCAATTTCTGCTCCTCGCTGACACTCCTTGACACACTGCGGCTCCGGCTATTTACAACCGGCATATCCTCCTCTGCTGTCCTGTTGACGCCGGGCTTTCCCATCGGATTGGCCGGCTGGACACTGGAGACTGGGCTGCTCTTTGGCTGACTGTTCAGGCCATCCAGAAAGCTCAGGCCGCTCTTCTGTGGTGCGGCAGGTTTGGACTGTTTCAAAAAGCTGGGAGTCCCTGTGCCAAATTTAGCGTCAAAACTCGATTTCAGAGAACTGCCGCTGCCCCGCACGTCATCATCAAGCCCTGTGGCAATAACCGTAATTGTAACAGTATCTGAACTCGCCTCATCGTACATGGCACCGAATATGATCGTGGCCTCTTCTCCGGCAAGTTCCTGGACATAAGATGCCGCCTCGTTCGCCTCAATCAGACTGACCTCACCAGACACATTGATGATCACATGGGTCGCCCCGTCAATCGTTGTCTCAAGCAGCGGGCTTGTGATCGCTTCTTTCACAGCCTCCACGCACTTGTCATCACCTCTGCCCACACCGATACCGATATGTGCAATTCCCTTGTCTTTCATGACAGTCACAACATCGGCAAAGTCGAGATTGATCAGCGCAGGCGTATTGATCAGATCCGTAATTCCCTGTACACCCTGCTGCAATACTTCATCCGCCTTGCGGAGTGCCTCTGGCATTGTCGTCCTCCGGTCACAGATCGCAAGCAATTTATCATTTGGGATAACAATCAGGGTATCCACACACTCTTTCAGTTTCTCAATGCCG
>CANRMO010000195.1 GCA_947631755.1 uncultured Lachnospiraceae bacterium
GGATGAAACTGGACAGTAAAAATATTTTTATTCTTATATTTCAGCCCCTCTACTGTGCCGTCGTTTACATTGACAAAGGCGACCTCTGCGATATCTTCCGACACAGAGTCGTCCCGCACGACATAGCCGTGGTTCTGGGATGAGATATACACCTTTCCGGTCTGCAGATCCTTGACCGGATGATTGGCGCCGCGGTGACCGTATTTCATCTTCTCGGTATCGCACCCGTTGGCGAGAGCCATCAGCTGGTGGCCGAGACAAATGGCAAAAATCGGGACATCCGACTGATAGAGTTTTTTCAGCTCGGCAATGACCTCTTTGCAGTCTTTGGGGTCGCCGGGCCCGTTTGTCAGCATAATGCCATCGGGCTGTCTGCCGAGAATATCCTCAGCCTTTGTGCGGGCAGGATAGATCGTCACCTCACAGCCCCGTTTCAAAAGACACCTGGCGATGTTAAATTTTGTTCCCACATCGAGAACTGCCACATTTTTTGTGACGGGAATGGTGCTGTCAGTCCCCAGATCCCCCGGTTTATAGGTGACTGCTTCTTTTGTTGTCACCCTGTCTACAACTCCCCGGACTGAGTAACCCTTAATTTTAGAAAGAACGGCATCCATATCCACAGGCTCTTCTGTGGTTATCATCCCGTTCATCGTTCCATTTTCACGTAAAATTTTTGTGAGGGCGCGGGTATCAATCCCCTCAATCCCCGGAATATCCTGCTCTGTCAGAAAATCCTGTATGCTCTGTTCATTGCGGAAATTGCTGCCCAGCCTGGATAATTCTCGCACGATAAATCCATCGATGCTGGATTTTTTTGCCTCCATGTCCTCACGGCAGATCCCGTAATTGCCAATTAAGGGATAGGTCATAACTACTGCCTGTCCCGCATAACTGGGGTCGGTGAGCACTTCGAGATATCCTGTCATGGAAGTGTTGAAAACAATTTCGCTCACCACTTCCCTTGTACTTCCAATACTTGTACCGGTAAACCTGGTTCCGTCTTCCAGTATAAGGTATGCCTTCATGTCGTCCTCCTTTTCCCCCGCCTCTGGGGGACGCCTGATTTTTTTACCGTTCACGGGGATCTGTGAACAGTAAATATTACTCAAAAGCCAGAATCATCTCAGCGGTCTCCACAAGATTGCAGCCGCTGTCCATGCTCAGCTTTTGTATGTATTTGTGCGCCTCACTCTCAGAGAGGTTATTCCGCTCCATCAAAAGCGCCTTCGCCGCATCAATCGTTTTCTGCTCATCTGCAGAGCGCTGTTTTTTGCGCGGCAGCTTTTGTTTTCTCCTGAGAGAAGCGGACAGCTCCATCATCATGGTTTCCACTGTACTGACCAGTTCATGAGAATGGATCGGCATAGACAGGCACATGATATTGCCGATCGGACACTCCTGCAATTTCGCAGGGGAGGCGACCAGCAGCATACGGAACTCCCGCGGCAGATAACCGTACAGTTCGCTGTAGTGCATATCGGTAAGCCGATATCCGCACAGCACAATACCGCCGTCGCTCTCATTGGCGGCAGCGATAGCTTGAGATGCACTGTTATATGCTAGTATATCATCATATCCGTTCCGTTTCAAAACATTTTTTAACTTTTTTGCATCTTCCAGCTTGGGAAAGGCCACAATAATGCGCAGAATCATTCACACCCCCTGCTGTCAAGTCTCGAAATTGCGTGATCTGAGCCATTAAAATGACATCTTTTTAAATCCGGTCCAGATATTTTTCCACCTCCCAGGAAGTTACTTGTTCACAATATTTATTCCACTCTTCCTTTTTTTTGTCAATCATGATCTGTGAGAGCTGTTCTCCATAGATTTTCCGCAAAAAGCTATCTTTTTCAAATTCCGTTATAGCCTCGAAAAGTGTTCTCGGGAGAATACCGGCAGACTCTGCCCCGTTTCCGTCATCCATGCAGGCAGGCGGCTCCATTTTGTTCCGGATTCCTTCCATGCCGGCGGCCAGACAACCGGCCAGTACAAGATACGGGTTGCAGGCGCCGTCAGGACTGCGGAGGATCATCCGCGCACCCATGGATCCGGTGGTAGTCATGCGCACAAGAGGCGCCCGGTTTTTCCTGGACCAGCTTATGTTGACAGGAGCATTGTAGCCCGGGACCAGTCTCTTGTAAGAATTAATGATCGGATTGTTGATGAGAGTCATTCCCTTGATATGGTGCAGGATGCCCGCCATAAAATAATAAGCTTCTCTGCTCAGCCCGTCTTTTGCGCCCGGATCATCAAAAATATTTTTCCCATTCTGGCACAAAAACATGTTGAAAAACATACCAGAACCCCTTTTCCCGTAATTCGGTTTCGGCATAAATGTGGCGTGGAGTCCGTGGCGCTTTGCCACAGTGCGCACCGTCAATTTAAAAGTCATAATGTTATCGGCGGTGTGGATTCCGTCATCGTACTTAAAGTTGATCTGATGCTGGGCACATTCGTGGGAGTGATAGGATGTCTCCATATCAAATCCCATCTCCGCCAGGGAGAGTATGATGTCGCGCCTCGCATTTTCCCCGGCATCCACCGGGCCAACGTCAAAATACCCCGCTTTTTCCCCGGTATTTGTCGTCGGTTTTCCCTCCTCGTCCAGATCAAAGAGAAAGAACTCCGACTCCGGACCCGCGCAAAAGGTATATCCCTCCCGCCCGGCGTCTTCCACCACCCGGCTGAGGATATATCTCGGATCCGCCATAAAAGGCGAGCCGTCCGGGTACTGGATATCACAGATAAATCTCGCCACGCGGCCTCTCTGGGGACGCCACGGAAAAATCGTAAAGGTATCTAAATCCGGGACAAGCACCAGCTCATCCAGATCCTCCGTGTTGTATCCCTTGATCGCCGCGCCGTCAAACATACACTGGTTATCCAGCACCATGTCCAGCTGTTCCGCGTCCATCGCCATATTTTTCAAGTTTCCAAATGTATCCACAAACTGCAGGCGGATAAACTGGACATCCTCTTCCTCGACTAAGCGGATGATGTCCTCCCTTGTATAATGCGCCATAGTAGTCCTCCATTTCCCATCTCTTTAATTCAAGTTGCTGTATCCCATCATATCCTCGTCCACTGCCCGGGCCACTTCCCGCCCCTCTCTTATAGCCCACACTACTAACGACTGCCCGCGGTGCATATCGCCCGCGGTAAACACGCCTTTCTGGCTCGTCATATATTGCCCCGGTTTCGTCTGGACATTTGTCCGATCATTCACTTTTACATTAAAATCGCTGGTGACATAACCCTCTGAGCCAAGGAATCCCGCAGCGATAAATACAAGGTCAATGTCCATGACATATTCGCTCCCCGCAATCTCATTCATATTCATGCGCCCAGTCTTTTCCTCCTTTTGCCAGCTCAGCTTTACGCCCTTCACCTGCTTTAAGTTCCCTTTATCGTCCGCGATAAACTCCTTTACTGTCGTCTCATAGATCCGTGGATCGCTGCCGAATAAGGCGATCGCCTCCTGCTGTCCATAGTCTGTTTTCAGAACTTTCGGCCACTCCGGCCAGGGGTTACTGTCCGCCCTCTCTTCCGGCGGTTTTGGCATCATCTCAAGCTGGACGACACTCTTTGCGCCCTGGCGGATGGATGTGCCGACACAGTCATTTCCGGTATCCCCTCCCCCGATCACCATGACTCGCTTTCCCTTAGCGTCAATGTGGCCATTCCACTTTGGATCAAGCAAATGTTTTGTGACTCCCTTCAGGTAATCCACTGCAAAATAAATCTCCTTTGCGCTGCGGCCCGGCGCTTTGATATCTCTCGGCTGTGATGCCCCGCAGGTGAGGATCACGCGGTCATACTGTCTGCGCAGCTCATCCGCTTTCACATCAACACCGACATTCACGCCTGTCTTAAAGACAACTCCCTCTTCTTCCATCACCTTCACCTTGCGCCGGATCACCGATTTTTCAAGCTTCATGTTGGGGATACCGTACATCAGAAGCCCTCCCGGGCGGTCCTCTCTCTCATAGACAGTGACCGAATGGCCCCGCTTGTTTAACTGGTCTGCCGCCGCCAGGCCGGATGGGCCGGAACCAATGATGGCAACCGTCTTCTTTGTGCGGACTTTCGGCGGTTTGGCCCCCATCAGACCATTTTCATATCCAAATTCAATAATTGCATTTTCATTCTCCTTAATGGATACAGGGTCGCAGTTTAACCCACAGGTACAGGCCGCCTCACAGGGGGCGGGGCACACGCGGGAAGTAAATTCCGGGAAATTATTTGTCTTTAAGAGGCGTTCCAGCGCCTGGTCATAACAGCCGTGATACAACAAGTCATTCCACTCCGGACAGAGATTATTGAGCGGACAG
>CANRMO010000196.1 GCA_947631755.1 uncultured Lachnospiraceae bacterium
GGGTGGCGCTTGTCCCTATGCCGCTTCCCTTGATCTGTGCCCGCAGCTCCTCGTCCTCAATGAGCTGCCCGGCATTTTCCATGGCAAGAATGATCGAGCCGGAATTGTACCGTTTCGGCGGGGATGTCTCCCCCTCTTTCTCGTGACACTCCTTGAGAGATACCTCCACACCTTTTTTCAGGCGGGCCAGCAATTCCCTTAACTCCTCAGGATCCATGGCAATATCCGTCTCCCCATCCTGGCCCCCGCCCTCATTTTCGTCACCGGCACCTTTGCCGTCCGTTCCCTCGCCTTTCTTTTTTGCAAACGAAAACTGCGATACCGGAAGAAACCCCTCCTCCTCCAGAACTTTTACTGAGGTGAAAAACCGCTCGTCCCCGGCTTTTACTGCCACATTCAGCCTGCGGTAAACGGCTGGCGGATAGAAGATACAGAGAAATCTCCTCACGATAACCTCATACATCTTTGCCTGGACCGGGGCAAGGGATCTCAGCGCCCCCAGTCCCTGCCCAGTAGGAATGATGGCGTAGTGGTCCGTGATCTGTTTATCATTGACATAGCGGGTTTTCTCCAGTCCCTTATACGTCTGGTTTTCAGCGATATAGGAGAGATACGGCGCCGCCAGTCCATAACCCTTCAGTCCCCTCAGATTGCTGCCAATCTCTTTGGCGACAGCACTTGAGAGCACCCGGGCGTCCGTGCGGGGATACGTCACCAGTTTCTTCTCATAGAGCTCCTGCACGATGGCCAGTGTCTCATCCGGGCTGATCTTAAATAATTTCGAGGAAATATTCTGCAATTCCGCGAGATTGAATAAAAGAGGAGGATTTTTCTTCTCTTTCTTTTTCTCCACTGTTTCCACCACTGACGGAACCGGTTCGGGGTTCATCAGCGAATCCATAAGGGCGAGGGCGTTCTCTCTCTCCTTAAAACCGTTTTCCTTATAGAGCGCGGGGGAGGCAAAATACCGGGAACCCTCCACCGCTTTCCACTCTCCCTGGAACGCTCTCCCATCCAGTTCAAAAGTGGCGAGGACACGGTAAAAAGGCGTCTTGACAAAATTGCGTATCTCCCATTCCCTCGTCACCACCATTCCCAGAACACAGGTCATAACCCGTCCCACAGAGACAGAAGTCCACTTTTCATCTTTAAAATTATTATTGAGCCAGAATCCATATTTCAATGAGAGAGCACGGGAAAAATTGATGCCCATCAGATAATCTTCTTTCGCTCTCAGATAGGCAGATTCGCTGAGATGGTCATAGGCCGCCATTGGCTTGGCCTCCCGGATCCCCCGCCGGATTTCATCTTCGGTCTGGGAATCGATCCACACCCGAAGCTTTTTTTTCGTGTCCGGCACATTCGCCATCTGATCTACGAGCCGGTATATGTACTCCCCCTCCCGCCCCGAGTCGGTGCAGATATAGATCGTATCTACATCCTGTCGGTTGAGAAGACCGCTCACCGTTTGAAATTGTTTTTTTACATTTGGGATGATTTCATACAAAAAATGATCTGGGAGAAAAGGAAGTGTGGCAAAATCCCATTTCTTTAAAGACTCGTCATAGACCTCAGGATAGCTCATCGTGACAAGATGCCCGACACACCATGTCACAATCGTATCCTCAGATTCCAGATAGCCGTCCCCCCGCCTCGCACTGACTCCGAGGATCCGGGCAAACTCCTGTGCCACACTCGGTTTCTCCGCTATAAACAGACGTTTTGACATCAGTATCCTAATTCCTCTCCTACCAGAATCACCTTAATGCGGTTCTTCACCATACTCTTCCTTGTCACAACGATCTGACAGCAGATACAGTCGTCCCCGAGGCAGTCTCCGCAGCGGCCGTTAACAGAGCAGGGTGTCTTTTTTCCAAGACGCATCGTATTCGGCGGAGAGGCGATGTTTCTCACCCGCCGGATCCCCTCTTCCACATCTGTCACAACTTTATTCATGCCGGTTATGATAAGTACATTTTCCGGCCCGTAACAGAGAAAGCTGACCCGGTTTGCCCGCCCGTCAATATTCACCAGCTCCCCGTCCATTGTGATGGCGTTGGTGCTCATGAGAAAATAATCTGCATTGACCATCTTTGCCTTGATGGCCTTTTCTTCCTCTTTTGTCTTAAAAGCGCCCCGGTCAATGACTTCGCAGCCGCTCTCTTTAAGATAATCCATCACGCCCGTCTCTTCCATCGTCATAGAGCCGCCCCAGCAGACGGACACTCCCTCCGTGAGAAATTTCTCTTTCACGAGGGCAAGAGCTTCCTCCTTTGTGGCAGCGTAATAACCTTCCATCCCCCTCATATCCAGTTTCTCAATTATCTTTCCGGCCAGGATCTCATAGTGTTTTGCTTTATGTTCCAGCATACTTAACCTCCATTCACGATTAAATAAAAAAAACCAGATTTCACTCCGCCACAGTTCTGCCCTGCAGCGGAATGAAATCCTCTATTGATCAATACAGCGGATATTTATCCGTCAGACTCTTCACAATTTCTTTTGCCTTGTCCAGATTTGCCTCATGGTCATCAATCAGCATCGTGATCGCGTCCGCAATGCGGTCCATATCGTCCGTATTCATGCCGCGGGTCGTCACAGCGGCAGTTCCGAGACGGATACCACTCGTGACAAATGGCGACTGCGGATCGTTGGGGATCGTATTTTTATTCGCAGTGATATTGGCATCGTCAAGCCATGTCTCTACTTCTTTACCAGTGAGTCCTTTCTTCACAAGATCCACTAACATCAGATGATTGTCCGTGCCACCGGATACAATGTCAACGCCGCGGTTCATCAATCCTTTGCTGAGAGCCTGGGCATTGTCAATAATATTCTTTCCGTATTCCTTAAAGCTCGGATCAAGTGCTTCCTTAAAACACAGTGCCTTGGCGGCGATCACATGCATGAGCGGTCCCCCCTGGGTTCCCGGGAATATTGCCTTGTTGAGTTTGTGCTCAGTGGCAAACTCCTCTGAGGACAGGATCATGCCGCCTCTCGGGCCGCGGAGCGTCTTGTGTGTGGTCGTCGTCGTCACATGGGCGTAGGGAATCGGGTTCTCGTGATAACCGGAAGCCACAAGACCAGCGATATGCGCCATATCCACCATGAGAAATGCGCCGACCTCATCCGCGATCTCGCGGAACTTTTTGAAGTCAATCTTGCGGCAGTATGCACTGGCCCCGGCAATGATCATTTTCGGTTTACATTCTTTTGCGATGCGCAGCACCTCATCATAGTCAATAAACCCAGTGTCATCAACGCCGTAGGGCACGATATTATAATACGTGCCGGAAATATTGGCGGGACTTCCGTGGGAGAGGTGTCCGCCGTGGTCAAGATTCATGCCCATCACTGTCTCACCTGGTTTGACAAGCGCAAAAAACACTGCCATATTCGCCTGGGCGCCGGAATGCGGCTGAACATTTGCATAAGTACAGCCAAACAGTTTCTTGGCGCGTTCCCTCGCCAGTTCCTCTACCATATCCACATACTGGCAGCCGCCATAATAGCGCTTTCCGGGATACCCCTCCGCATATTTGTTTGTCAGCGTACTTCCCATGGCAGCCATAACTGCCTTGCTGACAAAATTCTCTGAGGCGATCAGCTCAATGTGGTCATTCTGGCGGCCCGTCTCCAATTCCATCGCTTTCGCCAACTCCTGGTCAGCATTCTTTACTTCGTCAAATGAATACATACTTTTTCTCCTTTAATAATTGTGATTAAAAAATGGTCATACTTCGTCAATGGCAAAGCCATTAAAGATTTTCAATGGCTTTACCTATATCATTCCTCATATATTTATTTTCAAACTGCACGAGTCTGGTTGCCTCGTAGGCATTGTCCCTCGCTTCTTTTAAATTGCTGCCTTTCGCCGTCACGCCGAGGACGCGGCCGCCGTTTGTCACAATGCCCTCCTCTGTTTTCTTTGTGCCGGCATGAAATACATAATATCCTTCTTTATTCTCAAAGTTCTCGAGCCCGGTAATGAGTTTTCCTTTCTCATAGTGCTCCGGATAGCCATCGGACGCCAGCACAACACACACGGCTGCATTGTCCTCAAACTGCAGTTCTATCTCATCGAGTCTGCCGTCAATGCAGGCGTTGAGGACATCAATGATATCATTTTTCATGCGGGGAAGGACGACCTGGGCCTCCGGGTCACCGAACCGGGCATTGTACTCCAGCACCTTCGGCCCCTCTTCTGTCAGCATCAGACCGACAAAAAGGATTCCCACAAAATCCCTTCCCTCCGCTTTCATTGCATCCATAGTCGGCTGGTAA
>CANRMO010000197.1 GCA_947631755.1 uncultured Lachnospiraceae bacterium
CGGGGGATCGATCCGAAGCAAATTCTTCGAAAATGCAAATATCAAAGCCAAGGGCCTGATCGAGAGCAATTATTTTCTGAACACAAAGATCTTTACAGATGACCGGATCATTGCCCGCGGCAAAAAAGCGCGGATCATGGGGGGCGACGTCACTTCTGCCATCGGCATAGAAGCTGTGATCATCGGCAATTACATGGGCACCAGGACCCGTATCAACGCCGGGGATATCCATGAGATTGACAGGCGCCTGAGCATACAGACCCAGAACAGGCAGAAGTCATACGACGAACTGCAGCAGTTATCCATCGGCCGGCAGAAACTGTCTCTTCTGCTTGGTGAGGAGGACGCCCCGAAAAATGAACTGTATAAAAAGACGCTGCTGGCTATTGAGACCAAAGAAAATGAGCTGCATGACTTTGACCGCGAAATCGACCGGCTGAAACTGGTGTTAAAACGGGCAAAGACCGCCTATGTGACCATTCACCGCGAGATGCAGGCAGACACCATCCTCACGATCAATGGCTATAAGAAAAAACTGGGAAAGGATATCACCAAAAATATCACCCTGACCAGAGAACAGATGATCATGGGAAATGCCCTTTACTGACCAGCTCTCTGCTTTCGCACATAAAGAGGGATCCGTCAATCCCTGCTGATTGACGGATCCCTCTCTTCTTTAAGCTTTCACATACCAACTAAATGCGTTTCAAATACTCGCCGGTGCGGGTGTCGATCTGGATCTTGTCTCCCTGGTTTACGAAGATCGGTACGGCGACCTGCGCCCCTGTCTCGACTGTGGCCGGTTTTGTCACGTTTGTCGCTGTGTCACCCCTCACGCCCGGCTCTGTCTCTGTGACTTCGAGCTCTGCAAACATCGGCGGCTCAATGGCAAAAATATTACCTTTATAGGATACCATTTTTACATTGTCATTTTCTTTCACAAACTTCATGGAATCGCCGACTGCCTCTTCTGTCAGTGCGATCTGCTCGTACGTCTCATTGTCCATAAAATTATACATATCCCCATCGTTATATAAGTACTGCATCTCTTTTTTATCAATGTGCGCCTGGGGAAATTTCTCCGTCGGGCGGAAAGTCTTTTCCACAACACCTCCGTCCACTACATTTTTCAGTTTCGTGCGAACAAATGCTGCGCCCTTACCCGGTTTTACATGCTGGAATTCGATCACCTGATATACAGTTCCCTCAATCTCTATTGTCAAACCGTTTCTAAACTCTCCTGCTGATATCATAGTTTCCTCTCTTTCCGCCGCACAAACGGCAATAAATTCTCGTGGATATCATTATTTTATTATACTTGGCCGCATTTTTCAAGTATTTCTTTCGCGATATCCTTTACGTCCCGCCCGTCCGTGCAGACTTTCACAGTGACCGGGAATCCGGGTCTTTTACCCGGGAGTTTGACAGTTGAATAATAAGACAATAGCCGCAAACCGCGTGGTTGCGCTATTTTTTTCAAATGACGATCCTCTCACATAGCATACCTGTGACGAGGCCTCTGCATCGAAAGCCGTGAACATCGGCTACTTTTATCTTCAGGAAATCATGCAGCATCTGAAACTTGGGGATTTCTTTTCCAGCGCAGCCAAAGGACAGAAGATAACTTTCGACCCAATCGTGGAAATGGGACTTTTTATGGATAAGAACGGCATCCCGATCTCTATGTGCCTGCATCCGGGGAACACAGGCGAACAGCTTACTGCTGTCCCCCTGGAAAAGGAAATCCTGAAAATGACGGAGGAGGCAAAGTTCATCTACTGTGCTGGCGCAGGACTCGGTTCCTATAACATCCACAAATTTAACAGCATGGGCGGGCTTTTATCGTAACCCAGTCTGTCAAAAAACTTTCCGGCACACTGAAAACAGCCGTTTTTAATGACTACGATTATAAACTGCTTTCCAATGATAAACCAGTCGGTGTGGAGGCTTTGAAAACAATGGATAAAACAGAGGAAAAGAACCTCTCCCTTTACAAAGACATGGCATATAAAACCATCATTGCTGATAAAGCCATTGATCTTGGTTTATATGAAGAAAAAGTGTTGAAAAACGGGAAAGTAAAAAACGTAAAATCCAAAGGAGTACTCCGGCAGAAAGTCATCATTACCTTCTCAAGGAAAATGATGAAATACCAGAGAGCCGTCCGAAACCGCCAGATAGAAAGATCAAGAAAGATGATTGCCAGAAACGACCCGGAAGAAATCAAAAAGGGGCCGAATGATGTCCGCCGTTTCATGAAGAAAACAGCAAAGACAAAATCCGGCGAGGAAGCAGTTGTCGAATATATCATTGATGAAGAAAAGATCAGGGAAGAAGAAAAATATGACGGCTACTATGCCGTAGCTACAAACCTTGATGATCCGGCAAAAGACATCCTTGAAGTCAGCCATAACCGGTATAAAATAGAGGATTGCTTCCGGATCATGAAAACAAATTTCTCCGGTCGTCCGGCATTCCACTGGACTGAGCCGAGAATCAAAGCGCACTTTCTCATCTGCTATACTGCCCTGCTTGTATACCGGCTTTTGGAAAACAAGCCGGGAAGCCCATAAATAAAGGATTCCCGGCTTACTAACTGTCAAAGTCAGGTTATAACGAACTCTCCACTGACTGTCAACCACTTTTGGAAACTTTAGCCTATGGGACTAAAATGTTTTCTAAGCAGTTCCTTAACAGTAGGCATCCATCTGCAATTCCTCCCCCTTCACCTTTCTGAGCACCTTTCCCCCGGTACTCATCAAAAAGCAGTCGGGAGCAAACTCATGTACCACTTCTTCGCCCAGCATTTCCGGATCCTCTTCCATATAGATCCATGCCTCGGGATCGTTGTACATCTGCACCCACAGATTCCCCCTGGTGTACACTACGTCGTACACGTCCCGGCTGGTCACCTTCATCTCCCGGTCCGGCGCCGCCTTGTTTTTCTTGTAAAGGATCCCGTGTTTCTGATAAAAGACTTCCTCGTCTCCCAGCACAAAATCCTCCACGTCCTTCGTAGCCACCATCTCCGGTTCTCCCCCTGCCACGGGAATGCGGTAGAGAATGGACTGCCAGTCCTCATCCTCCGTCATCTGCTCCTCGTGAATATATAGATGCGCATCATCCGCCTCAAAATAGACCCCCTGCCTCTCCTCTCTCCTGTCGCCGGTCAGCACCTCCTCTGTCCTCCCCTCCATGTCACAGCTTAGCACATGAAGTCTGCTGTCCGCCGTTTCCTGCACGAGAAAACGGTTATCCCAGATCAGCGTCAGATCCATCCGGGCATCGGCTGTGGTAGGTTCTATCCCGGTCTCCCCCTCTCTCTTCCCCTGCAGATCATAACAGGATACAGAAAGCTTTTCTGCTTCCCTGGCATCCGCACAGTAATAGATCCGGTCATGATAAAAAAATATCTTGCTGGTGGAATTCTCAAAGGCGGGCATCTCCATAACCTTCTTTTTATCTCCCGTAGCCAGATCAAAGGAATACAGTGCCGACTTAAACGAATCCTCCTCACCCTCCCAACTGCTCCCCTCATAGGCCTCCCTGGTCATGACCATGTATAGACGGCCGGAATATACCCCGAAATGTTCTATTCTCATGCCCTGGTGCTGGTCAAAGGAAAAACCCCAAAATGGCATCGCCTCACTGCGGGCCATACGAAAAACCTCCTCTGTGGCATTTTTGTACAGAACCCTGTCGTTTTTTTTCTGTCGAAAATAATAGAAATTCCCCTCTTCGTCCTGCACGGTCTCGAAACCGTAAAACAGAGCATCCATCCGGACTGCCTGGTCCCGAAAGTTGATGCCGCTCAGACTGCCCGACAACCGGCAGCCCGGGCGCGTCAGGTCACCCTCCTGCACAGCGGAACCGGTATCCGCCGCGCCCGACGCCGTCTCCTGCCGGGGAGTGGAAACCTGTGCCTGTCCGCAGGCTCCCAGTAGCAGACAGGCAACCAATAGTAATCCAAATTTTTTCACGTTTCTTTTCATATTCTGTACCTCCTCAAAACAGATTAATGTAGCACCGGTCCTAAGGTATCCACCTTAGGACAGATCATTCAAGACTCCCATGAAGATGGGGAACCCTGTCTTCCCGATTTTACACACGAAGCAATGTTGACCTTTTGACCCTGGCATCATAACATGCAGTGGTACATCACCATGTTCGACAATACTGCCGCCTCCCAGCGCATGCTCTCCTCCTTGCTCCAGGGTACCCTCTCCCCCGTCTCCAGAT
>CANRMO010000198.1 GCA_947631755.1 uncultured Lachnospiraceae bacterium
TCCGTGCCCGTCTCCAGACGGGCTTTTTCAATTCAAGAGAGCGCCGTAAGGCGGTCTTTCCTATAAAGTAAAAAAAGTCCTACTGTATTTCTACAATAGGACAAATATTCGTGCAAATACCAGAAAAAGACATTATTATCACCCATTCTTTACTGAATACACGACCTCTCCATCAATAATTGTATAGAGTGTTTTTGTAAAGATCTCCATAGGATTTCCGGTGAAGACGGCGATATCGGCATCTTTTCCCACTTCCAGGGAACCGACCCGGTAGGCCACACCGCAGATCTCCGCCGCATTGATCGTGATGGCCCGGAGCCCTCCCTCCTCTGACAGCCCTTGTTTCACACTGAGCCCGGCGCAGAGTGGGAGATAACGGATCAATGACACCGGGTGGTCTGTCATGATCGCCGTCTTTACCCCCGCACGCTCCAGCACACCGGCTGTCTTAAAACTCATATTCATGATTTCAATCTTCGAACGGGACGACAGATCCGGCCCAACGATAGCCGGAAACCCCGACTCAGCGATCTCATCTGCAATCAGATGGCCCTCTGTGCAGTGATCCAATGTCATATTCAGATGAAATTCTTTTGCGATGCGGATTGCCGTCAGTATATCGTCCGCCCGATGGGCATGGGCTTTCAGCGGGATTTCCCGTCTCAATACCGGCAGCCAGCACTCCATGCGGAAGTCCCTGTCCGATGGGGTGAGAGTTCCGCTCTCAAATTCCTCTCTATAACGGCAG
Organism: uncultured Lachnospiraceae bacterium; assembly: GCA_947631755.1. Lineage (GTDB taxonomy): Bacteria > Bacillota > Clostridia > Lachnospirales > Lachnospiraceae > Eubacterium_F. The sequence continues at coordinate 749 of CANRMO010000198.1, forward strand.
GCCCTGTATAACTCTTCCCGGAGCATGGCCGCAACCGCCATCCGGCTGCCCGGCATTTTTGACCTGCCGCCGTATTCATTCTTCGGGTTTTCCCCAAAAGCCACTTTCATCGCAGCCGGCGCTTTGACCGCCATCCGGTCTATATGGCGTCCCTGAGTCTTCATAAAGACCGATTGGCCGCCCACAACATTCGAGCTGCCGGGGCCGGTCATGAGAGAACAGACACCCGCCATGATCGCGTCATGAAAAGCCGGATCCATCGGATTTACTGCATCAATCGCGCGGATATGAGGCGTGACCGGCGATGTCATCTCATTGCAGTCCTCACCCGCCATGCCCCATTTTTCTTCTGTCATCCCCACATGGCAGTGGGCGTCGATCAGTCCCGGCAGCACCCACGCACCGTTTACATCCAGAGCATCCCGCTTTTCCTTTTCCAGCTGCGCCCGCTCATCCCAGGAGAGGGAGTCCATCCCCCCGACGGATGCTATTTTATTTCCTGTGATCCGCACATAGCCATTATCATAAGAAACTCCCGCCATTGTCATTATTTTTCCGTTTATGATCCACATGTCAGTCTCCATTCAGCGGTTCAAAATCTGACGCCGGATGTTTGCACCACGGGCAGATAAAATCGTCCGGCAGCACGTCACCCTCATAAATGTAACCGCACACCGTACAGACAAAGCCTTTTTTCTTTTTTTCTTCCCCCGGTTTTGGCTTAATTTTTTCCTGGTAATAACTGTATGTGACAGATCTGGCAGGGGAGAGTGTCTTTCCGTCTGTCACGTCTGCAAGAAACATCGTATGCGTCCCAAGATCCACTGTGTGGAAAACTTTACCGGAAAGAAAAGAATTTGTCCCCTCTTCAATATACACGAGTCCGTTTTCCGCCCGGGAAAATGAGATCCCCTGCATCTTGTCCGTGTCCCGGCCGCTCTGGAACCCCCAGTGCTGGTATGTCTGAAACTGAGAATTTTCCGCCAATACAGATACATTAAATCTCCCCGTATCCAGGATCATATTATGCGTATAACTGCCCTTGTTCACGGTCACTGCGATCCGGTTCGGAGTGTCCGTCACCTGTATAACTGTATTGACGATACATCCATTGTCTTTTTCTCCCTCCCGCGCGGTCAATATAAACAGGCCGTAGGTTAAACTGAACATCACTTTCTTTTCCACATTCTTCTCCTTTCCCCAGAAAACACTGTCTTTTTTCTTCTCCGTTCAGTATAACCAAAAACAGCACTCCCTACACCTATAGGAAATGCTGTTTCTGTTTTTTGAAAATCTCCTGTCATATCGATTGATCCATCATCGCGCCCTTTAGATCTTCCTCCAGAAGTTTCATCTTCTCGCGGATCTTTTCGAGCTCTTCATCGACATCGCTCTGTACCTGGGAGAGCTTCTCGGCCATACTTGCTGACTCCTCTATCTGCTCGCTGGCTTTTTCTGCGCGCTCTTTGCTCTTCTCCACGCTCTCTTCCAGAGCTTCCTGCCGCTCTTCCAGCTGCTCCTGCAGTTTCTCACCCTTTTCCTTATTCTCCTGCATCTTCTTCTCGATGTTTTCCTTGGCCTCGTTCATCAGACCAAACGCATACTCTTTCGCCGCAGCCTGGTTCAGTTTTTCCGCCGTCTTACTGGCATCTACCATGGAATTATCTTTTAACCTCTCCAGATGAGTGGACTGGAGCGCCTTTGCCTCTCCATTGATGGCAGAATTATTTTTCTTCATCCGCATGTCATACTCGTCTACCGCTTTTTGAAATTCTGCGCGGTCTTCCTCCGAGATGTCCTCAGCGGCCAGTTTTTCCTGCATGGCCCTTTTCTCATCCAGAATCGCCAGATTCTGCTCTGCCAGCTCATCCATGTGCCTGCGGCTTTCCTCCATGCTGCTGTCCAATTTTTTGTCGCCCTCAAATGTATCGCTGACAATTTTAAGCGCCTGTTTTTTCGCCTGGTCCCGGCGCAGTTCCAATGCACTCTTTTCCTGTTTAAAATCACCGGCAAAAACGGTCTTCCTGCCCGTCTTTCCATTTTCCCTGGCCGCCTTGTTTTTTGCGGCATTGGGATTTAATGATACGGTTATATTTCTCACTCTCATTCAACACACCCCTTTTCCCATAAAAGCTCTTCTTTCCATTATAATAATGTTATCGGTTATATCGGACAAAATGTTAACCATCTCTCTGCGTTTCTCCCCAGAACTCCCGCAGCTCACGCTCTAGCTGCCCGCAGTCCACCACTTTATAGGGAAACCATTCTCTCGGAAACTGCTCCAGATACTGCCGCTGCAGAAACCGCTCATCGAGAAGGAGAATGACCCCCCGGTCCCGGACAGTGCGGATCACGCGGCCGCCCGCCTGGAACACTTTATTGACCCCCGGGTAGAGATAGGCATAGTCAAATCCATTTCCATTTCTCCCGTCAAAATACTCCCGGAAGAGCTCTCTCTCATTGCAGACCATAGGCAGCCCTGTTCCAACGATGGCGGCCCCAATGAGCCGGTCCTCTTTCAGATCAATACCCTCGCTGAAAATCCCACCCATGACACAGCAGCCGATCACGCTCTCCTTTTCGTCCCCGGTAAATGCCTCCAGAAATTCCTCCTTTTTCCGCTCCCCCATATCCGGCCCCTGCACGAGAAGGCGCTGTCCCTCTCCTATATGTACCCGTGTAACCACATGATCAAGAAAAGCGTAAGAGGGAAAGAAAATCATATAATTTCCCCTCTTTCCACTGATAAAAGTCTCAATATAGCGAGCAATCTTTTCATACTCCTCCGGCCCCCGCCTCGCGTATCTGCTGGTGACATCCCTGGCGATGAGTATCTCTCTCTGCTCCGCCGAAAAAGAAGAGCGGGCATAGACCGCGTAGTCCTCCGCGCTCCCCGCGAGCTGCTCTTTGTAATAGCGCACCGGCAAAAGAGTGGCGGAAAACAAAATGGTGCTCCGTCCCCGCCCCATAACCTCTTTCAGCTGCTCCGACGGATCCATGCACTGCAGCTTTACGCGGAAATTTCTCTCGCTGTCATAGTCCATATAGATCCGGTATCGGTCATCCAGTCTGTCCAAAACGGCAGAGAAGTTCCTCACATTAAAATAAAATTGCAGCATCTTCTCCCGCTCTGGCAGAACCGGATAATCTTTGGCAAATAACTCATAATTGGCCAGGATCCGGAGCAGCAAAACCTCAAACGTCCCCAGATCCCCCACTACCCGGAACTCATCACACTCCCGTTTCCACCCCAGCATACAGTGGTTAGCGGCCTCAAGAGACCTCTCAAATTTACGGATATCATAGCAGACTTCCGGCCGTTTCTCGTGCCGGAGCACCGCTTTCACAATGCGCTTTATCTCCAGGAAATCTTCCTTGACCAGTCTTGCGCTGAACATCTCCCGGCCCCTCTCCACCAGATTGTGGGCCTCGTCTATAAGAAATATCATATCTCCCTTTTTTTCATTGGAGAAAAACCGCCTCAGATAGA
>CANRMO010000199.1 GCA_947631755.1 uncultured Lachnospiraceae bacterium
CATATCAATTCTCCTGCAATTCTATGTCCGTTGATAAAAATACGGGCCCGTCTTTACATATCCTCTTATTGTTCACATTTGAGTGGCTGTCAGTTTCCGCTGAGCGGCACACGCAGCCAAGACACGCGCCCACACCGCAGGCCATCCTCTCTTCCATAGAAATCCACGCCGGGATCCCGGCCGAGAGAGCCCACTCTTTCACTCCCCGCAGCATTGGCACCGGGCCGCAGGAATAGATCACATCGCCCTGGATATTCTGCTCCCGGATAGCGTCTATGACGTTTCCCTTTGTCCCGAGGCTGCCGTCCTCTGTGGCAATGGCCACGCGGTCTGCCACCCGCTGAAATTCCTCCACGAGAAAAGTATCTGCACTGCGAAAACCGATAACTGCCGTCACCTCGCCCTCCAGCTCTTTCGCCAGTTCAAGTAACGGCGGAATTCCGATGCCACCTCCGACTAAGACCGGGCGGACAGCGCTTCCTCTTTCTCCGTCTCCGGGTGCACTGCTGCTGTCTGATATCTGTATGGCAGCATCTCCCAGGGGAAAACCGTTTCCCAAAGGGCCAAGGACGCAAATCTCATCCCCGGCCCTCATGCCGGAGAACTCTTTTGTCCCCACACCGGCCACCCGGTAGACAAGCCGGATATCCCCCCTCCCCCTGTCAATCTCACAGAGACTGATGGGCCTTGGGAGCAGCCTGTCCCGGTCATTGCAATAGAGTGAGACAAACTGCCCGGGCACAGCCTGTTCTGATATCTCCGGGACATGAAGCCACATAGAGTAGATTCCCCGCTGAAGTTCCTCGGCCCGGATGACCTCCGCCCTGCACTGAATTTTTGCCATGTGCCTACTCCTCACTTTCCTCTTTCGTCTCCTCTGCTTTTAACACCTTTTCCGGAATGTCAAAGTCCTCTGCACTGTTAATATTAGAATACCGGATTGTCAGATTACAGTCTTTTATCTCTAAGTCCACATTATCTTCATCTTTATCCCCGGTCCCTCCTGACTCTTTTATTGTGTCCTGCTCAGCGGCAGCATAGGCAGTGTTCAGCAAATCTGTCAGGGGACATACAATCTTATAGATCCTCTCCTCGTCCGGATCCACCCAGATTGTCATAGTAACTGTCCCGGCGCCGTTCAGAATATCCTCCACATACTTCTGATACTTTTCCTCATTTTTCCTGTACTCATCCTGATCTGGGAGAATCCCCATTCTCTCACACAGCTCCTTCAGGGATCCTCCCGAAAAAGAATACTCAAAGACATGATATTTTATACCAGCTTCTTCCTGATCTTCCTTCTGGGTATACTTGAGCCGGGATAAATTCTCAGGCAGGATATCTTTCATCATCATGCCGGCCTCTTCTAATGCCTCATCTAAGCCACCACACCTGGTTTTTCCCCATAAATCCTCTTCCCCCGTATATAAGAAATAATCATCCCCCTCTTTTTGGATATACCTTTCCTCCTGTACAATATTTGTCTCCCTATAGGTAGCCTCCGACTTATCAATGATCTTTACTTTCACAGGATCGGTAAAGACAATCCCTCTAACATCGCTTAACAACCTAGTCACCGTCATGTCTCCCTCATCGCCATAACTGAGCAAAATATCTTCGTTTAACTCCATATTCACTTCGTAGCTCTTTGCGCCACGGATCGTCTCTATGCCATTTCTCAGCGCAGACTCCTGGTTTTTCCCGCTGCAGCCAGCCAGGGAGCCCACTGCGAACACCCCGCACATCACGGCTCCAAAAACTCTCTTCCACTGTCTCCTCACAGCCATCCCCTCCTTTTTCCATACACCACCGTCAGGCGCTGCACTCTACTCCTCGCTTTCGGCACCGCTCTCCATCAGATCATCCAGATCCATCTCCTCTGCCTCCAGTGCCTCTTCCGGCACATCAAAATCTTCGGCGCTGCCAACATTTGTATATTTCATCGTCATATTCATGTCTGAGACGCTCATCTTAAACTGTGACAGGTCAGTTCCGTCCAGCTCCTCAGAAGAGCCAATGCTCTCAATCAAAGCCTCAAACACACGGTTCATAATGTCTGTCATCGGGCACACGACCTTATAGACCGTCTCTTTCTCCGGATCCACCCAGATTGTCATCGTGACCGTTCCTATGCTGTCAAAGATTTTCTTAAGCACCTCCTCTGTATCCTGGCCCTGGGGGAACAGGCTTTCCATGGAACCGGCGGAACCCATGGCACCCTCACACATATTTTTAACCGCCTCGCCGGTGATGGCATATTCAAAGACATAATACTCCTTATCGTCCTCTTTCTGGTTTTCTTTCTGGGTATATTTAATCTTGGACAAATCTGGCAGTATCTTATTTATATCCGCGCCCGCCTGATTCACCGCATCTTCCAGATCGCCGATCTTCGTCTTTATCCACCCCCCCGGCAGGCCGGAATAGGAGTAATAGTCATCTCCCTCTTTCGCTATATAGGAAGCAACCGAAGTAGTCTCCCCCATCATAGTCGTCTCCACTGTGATCTTCATTTTCATGGGATCCATAAACAATGTCTCTGCCATGTGGACAGCCATATTCATATCCTGCTTCTGGCCCGCTGCCTCCACAGACAAAGTACCGCTCATCTCAACGTCTGCCTCCATATTTTTGGCGTCATTGAGTGTCTTGATGCCGTTTTTCAGCGCAGACTCCGCATTTTTTTTGCCACAACCGGCCAGGGAGCCAACCGTGAGCACCCCGCACAATACAACTCTCAGTATTCTTTTTACCTGTCTTTTCATAACTCTTCTCTCCTTTTTTATTTAATTTTTTACCCCAGCGCGCCGGCGATGTCTTCTCTCATGTCAATCACCGCCTGGCGGGCGGCATCCGCATAATTTCCGGCGCCAAACTTCGCATATTTTTCCTGCTTGTAAGCGCAGATGATACCGCGGGAGGAATTGACAATTGCCCCGAGGCCGTCCTCGTTGAAATAGGGCTTCAGATCCGCCGCCGTGCCGCCCTGGGCGCCATATCCGGGCACGAGGATAAATGTCTTCGGCATGATCTCCCGCAGGACTTTTCCCATCTCGGGATAGGTAGCCCCAACAACAGCGCCAACATAACTGTAGGAATCTCCCATGCACTCCTCGCCCCATCTGGCCACATGTTCGCCCACAATCTCATACAACGGCTTTCCATCCACTCTCTGATCCTGGAACTCACCGGAAGAGGGATTGGAAGTCTTCACCAGCACAAAAATCCCTTTCTTCTCCTCCCGGCACACATCAACAAAAGGTTTTACACCATCCGTCCCCAGATAGGGGTTGACTGTGATGAAATCCTCATGAAAGGCAGAGCACTTTCTGCCGCCAATCTGCACACTGCCCAGGTGTCCGTTGGCATAAGCTGCCGAGGTGGAACCGATATCGCCGCGCTTTACATCGCCGATCACAACAAGCCCCTTTTCCTGGCAGTAATCCACCGTCTTCTGAAAGGCCACAAGCCCGGGAATTCCAAACTGCTCATACATCGCAATCTGTGGTTTCACAGCCGGGATCAGATCATATACTGCGTCGATGATCCCCTTATTGTACTCCCAGACCGCCTCCCCGGCAGCCTCCAGCGTCTCCCCCAGCCCGCGGACTGCCGCATCCAGTATGTGCCCCGGCACATAGTCCAGCATGGGATCCAGTCCCACCACGATCGGGGCATTTGTCTTCCTGATCTTCTCAATCAGCTTATTGATCATTTATGCATCCTCCATTCCTTTTTCCCTTTATCCCTCTGCCCGGTAAACAATCTCCCCGCCCACGATGGTGTACCATACTTTTCCCGTCACCGGGGTGCCGTGGAACGGTGTATTCTTTCCCTTTGAGACAAAAGTTTCCCGGTCAATCCGGTACTCCGTTTCCATATCCGCAATCGTAATATCCGCCGGCATCCCCACCGAGAGGTCTCCCCCCGGCACACCAAGAATCCGGCATGGTGCCACACTCATGCGCTCCACTAGCTGCAAGGGCGTCAGAAATCCCCTTTTCACCAGATTAGTCACCGCCAGGGAATAAGCTGTCTCCAGACCGACGATTCCAAAGGGTGCCTCGGCCATCGGTTTTCTTTTCTCCTCTTCGGCGTGTGGGGCGTGATCAGTAGAGATCACCTCCATCACCCCCTCCGACAGACCCCGGCACAGTTTCTCCACATCCGCCCGGCTGCGGAGCGGCGGGTTCATTTTATAGTTGGCGTCGTCCCCCGGGATATCA
>CANRMO010000200.1 GCA_947631755.1 uncultured Lachnospiraceae bacterium
AGAGTTCCCGTACACGATCCGTACAGTATCGGAGATCCTTGAATCCAACGGCTCCACTTCCCAGGGAAGTATCTGTGCCTCCACGCTGTCGCTGATGGCAGCCGGTGTGCCGATCAAGGCTCCGGTGGCTGGTATCTCTGTGGGACTTGTGACAGGGGAGACCGATGACGATTATCTGATCCTCACGGATATCCAGGGACTTGAGGATTTCTTCGGGGATATGGACTTTAAAGTTGCCGGGACGAAAAAGGGTATCACAGCCATCCAGATGGATATAAAGATTCATGGCCTGACGAGGGAGATCGTAGAGCAGGCAATCTATCGGACAAAAGAGGCCAGGGAATACATTCTGGATGAAGTTATGTTGAAAGTAATCGCTGAGCCGAGAAAAGAGGTCAGCAAATACGCTCCGAAGATTAAACAGATCATGATCGATCCTCAGAAGATTGGTGATGTTGTCGGCCAGAGAGGCAAGACGATCAATACTCTGATTGAGCGCACCGGCGTAAAGATTGATATCACGGACGACGGGGCAGTGTCTATCTGCGGAACCGATAAAGATTCCATGGATGAGGCCATCCGGCTGATTCAGATCATTGTCACCGATTTTGAAAAGGGCCAGATTTTAGAGGGGAATGTAGTCAGCATTAAGGACTTTGGTGCATTTATCGAGTTTGCCCCCGGAAAAGAGGGAATGGTCCACATTTCTAATATTGCGAGACGGCGCATTAATCATGTAGAAGATGAGCTGACACTGGGTGATAAGGTTAAGGTCATCTGTCTCGGCAAGGATAAAATGGGACGTGTTAGTTTTAGTATAAAGGATGTCCCGGATAACAGATAAGTGTTCTCTCTTAAATAAAATATTGCTTATTATAAAGGCGGGCAGGAATTTTTTGCGGCCGGTTGGATACCGCGCCATGAAAATTCCTGCCCGCTCGTGGTTGCGGCCTTAACGTGCATGAAAAAGAAAAAAAAGTCCATACTAAGTAAAAAAAGGGAGCTCTTTGCCGCCTCTTTTGCGGAAATGCCCCGGAATGGAGATTCGTATGGACAATTCAAATCAGCAGGAACCGGAAAATGATATTCTGGAATTTGGCACATCGATGGACAAGGGGATACAGATTATTTCTATCATCGGGGAGATCGAGGGACATGAGAGTCTCTCCCAGAACAGCAAAGCGACGAAATATGAACATCTTCTGCCCCTGCTTGCCCGCTCAGAACAGGACGAAAATGTGAGAGGGATTTTATTTCTCATGAATACCGTGGGCGGCGATGTCTCCTGCGGCCTTGCGCTGGCGGAGATGATCGCCAGCCTCAGCAAACCCACCGTCTCACTGATTATCGGTGACAGCCATTCCATTGGAGTGCCATTAGCAGTGGCGACTGATTATTCCTTTATTGTGCCGTCGGCCACTATGATCATCCATCCAGTGCGCATGAACGGGCAGGTGCTTGGGACGCCCCAGACATACAGCCAGTTCCAGCAGATCCAGGATCGTATCCTGGATTTTATCGCCGCCCACAGCGAGGCAGAGAAGAGCCAGCTGGAAGATCTTATGATGAATACAAGTATGCTATCGAAAGATCTGGGCACTGTCCTGGTCGGAAAAGATGCCGTTGTCCAGGGGCTGATCCGGGAAGTCGGCGGGATCGACAGAGCCTTTGCAAAATTGCATCTTCTGATCGGAAATGAGGCATAAACACCTGTTCGATATTTTCCCTTGCACAAAAAACATTTTCGTAGTATAATGCAGAGAGAAATGAGGACAAGGAGTTATTATGGCTACGAAATCAACAAAAAAAACTAAGAGAACTGTGAAATCATCAAATACAAACCGCTCCAGAAAAAAGAAATCTCCCGCTAAAACGAGGAATCCGTTGGCAAGGGAGATTGCTTATCTGCTCATTGTCGTGTTCGGAGTGCTGTCCTTAATGAGTGTGTTCCATATATGCGGGGTGTTCGGAGAGTTTCTGAGCGGCCTTCTTTTTGGCATGATCGGGGTTTTATCCTATGTGTTTCCTGTATACCTCATTATCGCGGCCGGATTTTTTATTGCAAATCCAAATAACCGCACGGTCCGCAGAAAAGTATTGTACAGCATCGGGCTGTTCTGGAGTCTTTGCGGGATATTCCAGTGGGTTGTGAACAACCCCTCTTCCGGCGACAGGACCTCGGATGTATGGCAGGTCTATACGATCTGTTCTAAAAACCAGTCGGGCGGCGGTTTTCTGGGAGGCCTTCTGTCTTTTGAACTCGCGAAAATATTCGGGCGGGGCGGCTCAATGATCGTGATCCTTGCGCTCTTTGTGATATTTTTTATGCTGATTACCGGGAAACTGCTGTTTTCCTCTCTCTATCAGCTATATAAAAACCATGAGGAAGCCAGAGATGACATCCGCTATGAAGAGGATGACGAAGATTATGAGTATCCGGAGCAGCTGCAGGAGATATTCCGCCCTCAAAAGGAAAGGATGAATGTATTTTCTTTTGACAGAAAGCCGGAAAAGAATAAAAAGGCAGAAAAACCGGCGGAGAAGACCGCGGCAAAACCGGACAGGAAAAAGGAAAAGAAACCAGTTGTGCCGCCAGGCGGAGCCGGTAAATCTGGACTTATGGAAGAAATACGCCCGGAGCCGGAAGAGGAAGAACAGGATCTTTCCGGCATACATATCATCGGCGGATCACAGGAACAGCCAGAAGAGGAGGGGACGCCGATTTTTGAAGAGGAGCTTGACCGGAAATTTGGATCTCCCCGTGCAAAGAAGAGCCCTTCTTCCCAGGCGGCTGGCGAAGGGACTTCTTCTCTGAAAACGGAGACTGACGGGAAAGAAACTCCGTCAAAAAAGAAAGAGAAAGTGAAACTCACAGAGGAGGATGCGAAAGAGGCGAAAGAGGTGCAGGCACAGCTGGAACAGTCAGCGGCAAAGGAGATCCCCTATGTCTTTCCGCCTCTTGATCTTCTGGCGAAGCCGGCGGCGGGCAAGAAGGGAATGAGCAGTGAAGACCTGCTGGCGACGGCAAAGAAATTAAAAGATACGCTGGACAGTTTCGGCGTGCGCGTAAAACTGGGGGATATCAGCCTTGGCCCCAGCGTGACGCGCTATGAGCTGACCCCGGAACAGGGGGTCAAGGTGAGTAAGATCACAAGCCTTGCCGATGACATCAAGCTGAGCCTTGCCGCCTCAGATATCCGCATCGAGGCCCCGATCCCTGGCAAGGCCGCTGTCGGGATTGAGGTGCCGAACCCGGAGCGGGCGACCGTCACCCTCCGGGAACTTCTCGAGAGCGCAGAATTTGGAAAGGCAAAATCCAAAGTGACATTTGCCGTGGGGAAAGATATCAGTGGAAAGACCATTGTGACCGATATTGCAAAAATGCCCCACCTGCTGATCGCAGGTGCTACAGGTTCCGGTAAATCGGTGCTCATCAACACGCTGATCATGAGCATAATATATAAAGCAAACCCCAATGAGGTGAAGCTGATCATGGTGGACCCCAAAATGGTAGAACTGACTGCCTATGAAGACATTCCCCACCTGATGATACCAGTTGTGAAAGATCCGAAAAAGGCATCCGCCGCCCTGGCGTGGGCGGTGGCGGAGATGACAAACCGCTACCAGAAATTTGCCGAGACTGGTGTGCGTGACATCGCCTCTTATAATGCCAGAGTTGATAAGGTGACGGATAAAACGGATCCGGAATACCAGAAAATGCCGCAGATCGTTATTATCGTAGATGAGTTTGCCGATCTGATGATGGTGGCGCCGGGAGAGGTGGAAGATGCCGTGTGCCGCCTGGCCCAGCTGGCCCGCGCCGCCGGGATCCATCTTGTGCTGGCTACCCAGAGGCCGTCTGTCAATGTCATTACGGGTCTGATCAAGGCCAATATCCCCTCCCGGATCGCACTGTCCGTGTCCTCCCAGGTGGATTCCCGCACGATTATTGATTCGGCGGGGGCTGAGAAATTGCTTGGGAACGGCGACATGCTGTTTGCGCCACAGAACCTCCCAAAACCGATCCGTGTCCAGGGCGCATTTGTGTCCGATGATGAGAGGGATGGCGTCGTCACATTTCTGAAAAATAAGAGCGGCGGCCCTGCTTATAATGAAGAGGTGACAAAACACATTGACACAGCTCCCGCGCCGGACGCCGCAAACGGATCCGGAGGGCCGGGGGGGAACACCGGACAGGACGAGCTCTTTGCTGAGGCG
>CANRMO010000201.1 GCA_947631755.1 uncultured Lachnospiraceae bacterium
TAAAATAAATGTTAGCATTGAAAAGGCGGTGCAAATGCGGTAAAATAGGATACCAATGACACTTGGAAAGAGGGGGCTGCGGTTTGGATTTCAGGGAATATATCAATCAGGGTTTTGTCATTCTGGATGGAGCTACCGGCTCGAATCTCCAGAGAGCGGGGATGAGGAGCGGAGACTGCCCGGAACAGTGGATTGTGGATCATCCGGATATTTTTATTGAGTTACAGAAAAAATATATTCAGGCGGGTTCAGATGTGCTGTATGCGCCGACGTTTACCGCAACGAGTATCAAACTGGCAGAGTATGGCCTTGAGGGGCAGCAGGGGGAATTGGTGCACCGTCTTGTTGGCCTGACGAAAGAGGCCATCCGCCAGAGCGGAACAGACCGTCGGATCTATGTGCTGGGGGATATTTCTATGACCGGCGTGCAGCTGGAACCGGTGGGGACACTTCCCTTTGAGGAATTGGTTGATGTCTACAAACAGGAAATCCGATGTCTTTTGGCGGAGGGCGTGGACGGTTTTGCCATTGAGACTATGATGAGCCTCCAGGAGTGCCGGGCAGCGCTTTTGGCCGCGAAAGAGAGCTGTGATCTCCCGGTGATCGTGACGCTCACCTATCAGGAAGACGGAAGGACTCTTTATGGAACCAGTCCTGAAACTGCTGTTGTCGTCCTACAGGCGATGGGGGCGGATGCTGTCGGAATCAATTGTTCTGCCGGGCCGGACAAGATGGCAGACGCTGTGCGGAGCATGGCGGCATGTGCCAGAGTGCCCCTTGTGGTAAAGTCAAATGCCGGACTGCCCACTCTGGTGGATGGCCGTACTGTGTACGATATGGAGCCGCAGGAGTTTGCGGGCGGCATGATGGAGCTGGTGGATTTAGGGGCCACGATTCTCGGCGGGTGCTGTGGGACAACGCCGGAGCACATCCGTTTTTTGGTGGAGAGGGTCCGGGAAAAGAAATTTGAGAGAAGAGATGCCAAAGCAGTGCGGGCGCTGACGACAGAACGGAATGTGACGGCCATCGATACAGACGGGAATTTTATGATCATCGGTGAGAGGATCAATCCCACGGGAAAGAAAGCGCTGCAGGCGGAACTCAGAGAGGATAAACTGGATCTTGTGCTGGATATGGCGGAGGAGCAGGTGGAGCGCGGCGCGGCGGTCCTGGATGTAAATATGGGCATGAACGGCATTGATGAAGATTCTATGATGCAGAGGGTGGTAAAAGAGCTGACCATGACGGTTGATGTGCCCCTGTGCATTGATTCCAGCTACGTGGATGTAATAGAGCACGCTCTGCGCATCTATCCCGGGCGGGCACTGATCAATTCGATCTCTCTTGAGAAAGAAAAGTTTGAGCGGCTGATCCCATTGGCAAAAAAATACGGCGCCATGTTTATTTTGCTGCCCCTGTCTGAGACAGGTCTGCCAAAGGATATTGGTGAGAAGAAAGAGATCATCCATAAGATTCTTGAGGAGGCAAAACGGCATGGACTCGGGGAAGAGGACATTGTTGTAGACGGGCTGGTGACGACGATCGGCGCAAATAAAAATGCTGCCAGGGAGGTGCTGGAGACTGTCCGTTACTGCAAAGATGAGCTGAATCTCGCCACCGTGTGCGGCCTTTCCAATATCTCCTTTGGCCTGCCAGAGCGGGAATTTGTAAACAGTACATTTTTAGCTCTGGCGATCGGCCAGGGGCTCACCATGGCCATCGCCAACCCATCCCAGACACTTCTGGCTAACACAGCGCTGGCGGCGGATCTTTTGTTGAATAAGCAGGAGGCGGATCTGCGCTATATAAACGGCGTCTCCCCGGCCACAGTGATGACCGGCGGGGGCGGGAAGACGGGGGCGGCCGGATCCGCAGGGCAGCAGCCGGGATTTTCCGGGGAACAGACGGCGGAGAGCGGGACAGACCCGGTGAAATCCCATCCTCTTTTTCAGACGGTGATGAAAGGGAAGAGAGGTCATGTGGCAGAGCTTGTGGAAAAGGAGTTGTCGGAGGGCAGAAGACCGAATGAGATCATTGATACCTATCTGATACCCGCTATTAATTATGTAGGGGAACTATTTGAACAGAAGAAATATTTTCTGCCGCAGCTGATCGCCAGTGCGGAGACGATGGAACAGGCTATCGCCCTGTTAGAACCTCTTCTTGAGAGCGGGAGGGGGAGCGAAAAGCTGGCTACTGTGGTCATGGCTACGGTGAAAGGGGATATCCACGATATCGGGAAAAATCTGGTGGTTCTGATGTTGAAAAACTACGGATATCACGTGATTGACCTTGGGAAAGATGTGGAGGCACAGAAGATCATTGATGTGGCAAAAGAGACAGGGGCGGCAGTGATTGGCCTGTCCGCTCTTATGACGACTACGATGATGGAGATGAAACACGTGGTCGATCTGGCAAAAGAGCAGGGAGTGAGGGCAAAGATTGTTGTCGGCGGCGCTGTCGTGACACAGAGTTTTGCCGATGAAATTGGGGCGGATGGCTATTCAGAGGACGCCAGGGAGGCTGTAAAGCTGTTGCAGCGGATACTGTGAGAAAGGATAGAAAAATGGTAGATGTAGTAGTGCCGGTATACCGGCCAGATGATAAACTGGTGCGGTTAATTGAAAAACTGAATCATCAGACGGTGAGGCCGGGACATATTTTTTTCATGCAGACGCTGACAGGGACAGAGGAGGATGAGAGGGTCAGAGAGACCCTTTCCCGGGCGGATAATGCTGTGGTCACAGAGATCGATAAGAGAGAATTTGACCACGGGGGCACGAGAAACCGTGGGGCGGCTATGTCCCAGGCTGAATTTCTTCTCTTTATGACACAGGACGCCGTTCCAGTAGATGAAGACCTGATCGCCAATCTGTTGGAGGCTCTCCGGCCGGAGAGGGTGGCAGCCGCCTATGGGAGACAGCTTGCAGATGAAAATGCCGGTGTGGTCGAGCGGTATACAAGAGAGTTCAATTATCCGCCAGAGAGCAGCCGCAAGTCTGCCGCCGATATGGACAGGCTTGGGATTATTCTGCTCCAATGTGTGCGCTATGTATAAAAAAGAAGTGTATGAGGAGATGGGCGGCTTTGTTCTGCACACGATATTTAATGAAGATATGATCATGGCTTCCCGGACAGTCCGGGCGGGGTATGAGATCGCTTACGCGGCGGATGCCCGGGTCATCCACTCCCATAAGTACACGTACCGGCAGCAGTTTTCGAGGAATTTTGACCTCGCAGTGTCCCAGGTGCAGTTTCATGAAATGTTTGACGGGGTGAAATCCGAGTCAGAGGGGATCCGTCTGGTCAGAAAAACGGTGAAATATCTGCTGGCAGAGGGCAAATGGTATCTGATTCCGGATCTGGTGCTGCAGAGCGGATTTAAATTTCTCGGATACCGTCTTGGGAAACGATATGATAAACTGCCATTGTGGCTTGTGAAAAAATGTTCCATGAGTCCGGCGTACTGGAAGTGAGGGGAAACAATGATCAGGGAGACAGTCAGGATTGTGCTGGCCACATATAACGGTGAGCCATATCTGAGGGAGCAGCTGGATTCGCTGTTAGAGCAGACGTACCGCGATTTTGTGGTTGAAGTGTGCGACGATGGTTCTGCGGACGGGACATCCCGGATCGTCAGAGAGTACCAGAAAAGAGATGAGAGAATCCGGCTCCATGAGAATGGGCAGAATACCGGTTATGTGAAAAATTTTCTGGAGGGTATCAAAAGAAGTAAAGAGCCTTATATCATGCTCTGCGATCAGGATGATATCTGGAATCCGGATAAGATTGAGGTAACGCTGCGGGCGATGAAAAGGGAGGAGGGTGCGCGGCCGGGACAGCCGGTCCTCGTCTACACAGATGCCGTGAATTTTGACAGCGGGACGGGGAAGACGGCAGGAAATTTTCACAAAAACAGTCATCTGGATACAAAAAAGGTTGACACTGCACATCTTTTTATGGAAAATAAGATTATTGGCTGCACTGCGATGCTTAATGGGGCGGTTTTGCCTTATCTGCAGGATCTGCCGGAAGAGATCCGCGTCCACGACTGGTGGCTGGCTCTTATATGCAGTCATTTTGGCGGGATTGCATATGTGGAGGAGCCTACGCTTTTGTACCGGCAGCACAGCGGAAATATGATCGGCGGGACTTCTTTTATGGATTATGTGAAAAACCGTCTGGCGGGGATCCGGAGAAAGCG
>CANRMO010000202.1 GCA_947631755.1 uncultured Lachnospiraceae bacterium
CCACAAAGGTAAAACCGTTAATGCGGGAAATGATCTGAGCCGCATCTTTTCCAAGTCCGTTCAATATAACACGGAGCGGTTTTTTGCGGACTTTGTTTGCTTTCTCAGCAATGCCGATAGCACCCTCTGCTGCGGCAAAAGACTCATGCCCAGCCAAAAAACAGAAACATTCCGTCTCCTCTTCCAGAAGCATCTTGCCGAGGTTTCCGTGTCCGAGGCCTACCTTGCGGGTATCTGCCACAGATCCCGGGATACAGAATGCCTGAAGTCCCTCGCCGATCGCAGCCGCCGCATCTGCAGCTCTCCTGCATCCTTTCTTGATCGCAATGGCAGCGCCCACAGTGTATGCCCAGCAGGCGTTCTCAAAACAGATTGGCTGAATGCCCTTGATCTGGTCATATACATTTAATCCGGCGTCCTTCGTAATCTTCTCTGCTTCTTCGATAGAGGAGATTCCATACTCTGCCAAAACGCCATTGATTTTATCAATTCTTCTCTCATATGATTCAAATAATGCCATTTTTTGTTCCTCCTCTATTATTTCAATACTTCATCCGTTCTCGGATCGATGATTTTTACAGCGTCTTCTACACGTCCATACTGGCCGCAGGCCTTTTCATATGCAGTATTCGGATCGTCGCCTTTCTTGATGAAGTCCGTCATCTTACCGAGACTTACAAATTTGTATCCGATGATCATATCCTCCGCATCCAGAGCGATCCCAGTCACATAACCCTCTGCCATCTCCAGATAACGGGGGCCTTTCTTTAATGTACCGTACATTGTACCTACCTGGGAGCGAAGTCCCTTTCCAAGATCCTCAAGACCGGCGCCAATCGGAAGTCCGTCCTCGGAGAAAGCACTCTGGGTACGTCCGTATACAATCTGGAGGAACAATTCTCTCATCGCCGTATTGATCGCGTCGCAGACAAGGTCTGTGTTCAACGCTTCCATAACCGTTCTTCCCGGAAGAATTTCAGAAGCCATAGCAGCGGAATGGGTCATACCGGAACATCCGATCGTCTCCACCAATGCCTCCTGGATAATTCCCTCCTTTACGTTCAGAGTAAGCTTGCAAGCTCCCTGCTGCGGAGCGCACCAGCCGATCCCGTGTGTCAGGCCGGAGATATCTTTCACTTCTTTCGCTTTTACCCATTTTGCCTCTTCCGGAATCGGTGCACAACCGTGATTCACACCCTGGGCAACCGGGCACATGTTTTCTACTTCCTGTGAATAAATCATGTCGTAACTCCTTTCAATAATTGATCAATCTACTGAAAAGAATACATTATTTTGACATTTTTGTCAATGTCTGTCACCCATCTCTGTCACTCAGTTTTCCACAAAAACCACTTTTCACGGACGGAGCGGCTCAGTACCAGTCCAGGCAGTCCACTGACAGCGTAGAATACCAGTCCGCGGCATCTCCCTGCTTCACTGTATGCCATTCCCCGGTCTCCATGTCATACACCTCGTTTTCCAGTTCCCCGGACACATAACCGATATATGGAAAAGAGTAAAAGACAGGTTCGCAGTCCTCACAGACGATCTCGCCGTATTTACTCTTAGAACTCTTATTTACGCCCTTACCCCGGCCGGCCTCTGTCAACACAGCCTCATAAGCCACATTTTCACCCGACTCCTCATCACAGCTAAACAGGGCATAGCGGACGCTTATTTTTTTATCTTTGCCGCCCACCTTTCTCTCAATCCCGACATTCAATAAAATCCGGCCTCCGGTCTCCATGATATCCCCGACATAAGGGCTCATCCCCTCTTTCCACAACCCCTTCTCCACTAAAAGAGCTCTGAGCTGCTTTCCTGACAGGTACACATCGGCCTCACCTGTCTCTTTATCATAGCGGTACAGATCATACTCCCCCGACCCAAACGGATATCCCACCGATTCATAGGGATAATAGAAAATGCTGTCCCTGGTCGCCCAGCCCCAGATCCGGTAATTCAGCTTGCCGTTATACGTCATACCTGGCAGAGCCGCCTCCTTCATCGTTTTACTCTGAATATCATAATAAAAAAAACGGTCGCAATAGCTGTCCATCTCCTCCCCCGTCGCGACTATACCGTCACCAATATATATCCCGTTGTCCAATTCTGTCACTTTTGCCCCGTCACCGGACACAAAAGAAACTGGTGCTATCTTCCCCGTGCCCATGTCATAATTCAGACATTGGAATCCTTTAATCCGCCCTTCATCGTCCACATCATATACCGTATACACTGCCCGGGAATCATCCAGATACAAAATATCATCATCCCAGCAAGGTCCCGGCATCACAAACAGTTTTTCTTTTCTCTCCGCACATACTCTGTCATCCCCCTCCGTTTTCTCCAGGGGGATTTTATATAAAATGACCCCGGCATCAAGATCCTCCGATTCCTCGCAGGTGAAATAGACCGCACTCTCTGTCACCTTCTCAATAATGGTAATCGGTGTGGCGATTCCCGGCACAGAAATGCAATTCTTCAACTTTTTATCCCGGCCAAACTGCAAAATTCCCTCTTTTACCGTTATTTCCCCGGCAGTATCGGATTTCCCGCCGTCCCCGTCATAGACAGCATAGTAATTCGTTGAATTTCCATTATTGTAAAGACTGGCGTCCGCCCCAGTTTTTCCCTTAGCTGAGATGCCCGCCCCGGTGAGAGCTGTGATATTACCCTCCTGTCCGGAAGACAGGGCATCCTCTGCTGGGCCAGTGCCACAGCCAGTGAGGACAACGGCTAAAAACAGAAAAACAGCAGCTTTTATATTTTTTTCATCAGACAGGCTGTTTATTAGCGAAACAAGTTTGTCAAATGGGGCTGCATTTATGATATTCATGATATAACACTCCTTTTTGATCTATAAAAGAAGTATATCACACTAACTCCGGGAATGAAAGGTCTATTATTTTACTGTTACTTTTATCTTCTTACACAGACCGTTGCTGGCGGTAACATAAACCGTACATGTTCCCTTGCCTTTAGCAGTAATTTTGCCGGTTTTGCTTACCTTCGCTACCTTTTTGTCATCCGTATAATAACGAAGTCTGGCAACATGGGATAAAAGTTTCTTTTTGCCGTTTTCTTTCTTTACCTTTGCCCTGATCTTACATGTCTTTTTGTATTTCTTATTTGTCAGAGACAGCGCTAACTTCGTTTTGTTCAGCGTGATCTTCTTCACATTGGTGCACTTTTCATACTTCATCGCCACATGAATAGTCGGGGTCTTTGCCACATATTTCTTTTTCCCATTTACCATTTTATAGGCGGCAATGTAATATTTGTACGCTCGGTTCTTTTTTAGCTTCTTATGTGTATAGGTGCGCTTTGCTTTCGCTTTCACGGTCTTTAATTTTCTGAAATTTTTCTTGCCGTTGCAATAAGACCAGTACACCTCATAACCTGACGCATCTTTCCATTTTAACCACGTTAATTTAATTCCGGTGCTGCCTTTCCGCTTTCCGGTCGCCAGCAGGATAGACAGGTCTTTCCTTTTCTCAATTTCGTTTCCTGTCTGGTCGGATTCATCCTGCGCCGGCGTTCCCGGCTCTGCCTGTTTCGGTGTGTCTTTATAGCAGATTGCATATGTGGAGAATTTATCCGTCTCAAAAGTGAACTCGGCACTTTCCTCCTTGTATGTTCCGTCAATGATGTCTGTCTTCCCCTCATGCAGCCGTATGATCTGGTAATTCCTTACCATCAGCACTTCCTTATTCCGGATTTCCTCCGGTATCACAATGGTTACAGAGACCGGTTTTCCCGACTCGTGAATGATTGTTTTTTCTTCAACCCCTACCTGCTTAAAGAGGGATATGTCAAAATATATCATTTTTGCACCGGCTCCCACAGATTTTTCTGCCGCCTTTTGTACCTGCTCTTTCTCTTTCTCAGTTATGTTCACATCGGGCGCTATCTCCAGCCAGATTTTTGCATCGGTGCCGCTGTTAATTTCCGCAAGTTCTTCCTTTGTCAGTACGCTCTGCGCAAGTTCTTCTTTGGAATTATTCAGCACCGTGTCCGGTGCACCAGGCAGCACCTCTACTTCCTCCTCTATTTTCCCGGCATTTGGATCAACAGGGATTCCCAGTGGATCTATGATCCGGTACAGCTTTGCACCACATTTTTCACAGATTTTAAGCTTCCTGCCGGGCTCTTTCTCCGTGGCCTCTTTTTCCACCGTCCACTGTTCCGGGAATATATGC
>CANRMO010000203.1 GCA_947631755.1 uncultured Lachnospiraceae bacterium
TGTTTGCCATACCATTTTTTAGTCATGAAAAACTTTAATTTTTTTCATTTTGTCTATTGACATTTCTTAGCTGGACTACGAAACCTGTGCCACAAAAACAAAAGCCTGTCCCCGCATCCGGAAACAGACTCATACACAAATAAAAACCCTATATCTGCCAAATCTTTGGACATTGTTTATAGGCTCTCAATTGTCCCTGTTGTCCATCTGCCGGATGAGATTAAAGAGGTTTGAGAGCACGATACATCCCAGGGCCGCCGCCAGATATCCTGTATCGCTGCTGTCATCGAATATGCTGATCCCCAAAAAAACCGCACCAGCCACTAATAAACCGATACTTGAAATAATAAAAAGTTTATTGCGCAATTTCTTGTCCATATCGTTTCCTCCCATTCTATCTGTCATCGGATCTTTTCATTATTTTAGCACATCTGTTACCAGATTTCCACCCTGTTCAATACGCTCCGGGCAGTGTGACGGGCATCTCCCCCTTTCCGCCCCCCGGGAGGTAGGAGCCGGAGCTGACAATGACATCGCCGTCTTTCAGATAAAAATACCAGTCGGACAACCTGGATTTTAATATCGCGTTCCTGTCATCCGGACAATATTTCTTATATTTCTGCCAGATCTTTTCTTTGATCCGGGATGCACTGCCGGAAATTACATCTTTCAGCGTCAGCAGCTTCCCGGTATGCAGATCATAGGAATATCCGTAATTATATACATTCCCCGTGCCACCCGCGTACCATTCTCTGTGGTATTTAAAACAGACGATCCCGCCTTTGTTATAGGTAACTTTACATGTGTCCGTACTATAAAAAGGATAGGCATACCCATAGCCCTGCCTGACCATGCCTTCCGCTGTGCTAAAGACCTTATCTCTGTCTCCCCATGATTTTTTATATTTTTTTCTCAGAGACTTATTAATTTTTGCGACCGCCGGAGAATTTCCTTTAAGGACTGGCTGGTCAAAGCGATAGGTCACTTTCAGTTTTTTCTTTTTATTTTTTATCGCATAATATTTGACAGTCTTATGCTTTTTTATCGTGTATACCGCCTTTTCTGCCGCCCTGGCCGGCCGCGCGGGCAGACACGCACATGTCAGCAGAAAAAGGATTCCAAAGCTTATTATAAAAAAACATTTTCTCATTGCAGTCACCACTCCTCAGACTCTCCATCCCACCGGAAATATTCTTCTGAATTTTTCTTCGGTCTTGCTGTCTCTCCGGTATTCAGATCATATATCGTCTCATCCAGTCTTAACTGGGAACCATATGCCTCAAAAAACCAGGTATTCTCCTCCTTCTCCTTTGCAAATTCCGTCAGATCCTTCTCGTAGCGCAGCGAACGATCCCTCACATCCATACTCATCCAGAATCCAAATTCAAGCCAATCCCGATTCTCATATATTTCTATATACAGGCGGTTATTGTAGAGATAGATCTGATTCATTGTGAAATCAAGGCTGTTTTCCGGCATCAGTTTCTGCCCCTCCATCCATCTCCTGATGTCCTTTTTCGTGATCATACATGTTTTCTCCCCGGACTCATATGCGTAACTCCAGATCTCCTGTTTCCCATATGAGACAGGATCAAAGACCCCATTCCCCTCCATTTCTCCCATAAAAGTGTAGTAACACCTGTCTTCTCCAAAACAGCCATACGGCAGTATAAGATATTTACTATAAATAGTATCCTGCAGCTTTTCCACGCGGCCGCTGCCCACCCTGTGTATATAGAAACCAGCCGGATACTCCTCCCCAGTTTTTCCGGCACTAGCGAGAAAAACGAATTTCCCCCTCAAATCGCTGTAAGCCATCGAAACCAATTCATGCCCGTGCATCTCCGGCGTACAGTATTTCCTGTCAGATCTCTTTTCCACCGGAATTTCTTTCCCCGTCTTCCGGTCATATTCCCTGTAAAAGCCATTGATGTAATAACATATGTAATCCCGGTTAATAAAATAGATCTCCAGCCATCCGTTTTCCATGAAGATTTTCTCTGCGCCCACGGCAGAGAGCTCTTCGCTCTCCCCGTCCTGCAAAAGCGGGACCTGCCACAGTTCCACCCGGGAATCCTCATCATCCATTTCATCCATCATGCCAAACACCGAAAAATATATCATGCCGTCATCGACCAGCTCCACATCCACTCCGGGGTTCTTTATATCGGTATGCAGGTCCAGCTCCCATTCCTTAATCATTTTCCCATGAAAATCCATCTGCTCTATCACAGTGCCGCCGGACTGCCTCCCTCTGTAAAAATAATCTTCACTGCACTGGGAGGAATACCCCCCACAATAGCGCAGACCTTCCGCAGAATTTTTATCACACACCGCGCTCCCGCTGACAGAGCCTCCGCTGACAATATTCCCGCTGGCGGCAGTATTCTCCCCGCAGCCAGAGAAGACCATCACACATGCCAGTACCACGCCTAATATCCTCTTCATATTCTTTTCCCCCTATTCGTTTTACTTTATAAACCAATTATAAAGGAATATCTTCCATTTGTCAACAAAGAAAGAGCAGCCGGACGGATAAAAATCCCGGAAAATTACAAATTTATATAGAAAGACTCCCAGAATTGTGTTATCATTTTCAGTGAACATTTCACTCCACCTGATCGTGGATGACAAAATGACATAGCAGGCGCGATTGGAGATTTTCATGAATTTTAACTATGATTCGGTGAAAGGACGGGCCAGACGCCTCCATTCACCCGCCACCCACAGACTATTCAAATTTCAGCTGATCAGCATCCGGGTCTTACTGGTTGCTCTGCTTTTTGCGGCCTGTTTCGGAGCCAGCGCTGTCTACGGCGCCTTCCGCAGTATCATTGACGCGGCTCCGGCCCTTGATTCCATAGAGGTTACTCCCACCGGGTACACATCCAAGATCCTGAATACGGATTCCAAAATGATCCAGACACTGGTAGGCCAAGATGCCAACCGGGAATATGTGACCATAGACCGCATACCGGCAAATCTGCAAAATTCCTTTATTGCAATTGAAGATAAGCGGTTCTGGGATCATGAGGGAGTGGATATCCAGGGAATCTTCCGTGCTCTCGCCACCGCTGTCTCAAACGGCGGCGATTTCAGCCAGGGCGCCAGCACCCTGACGCAGCAGCTTCTGAAAAACCAGGTCTTTAGCGGCGGTGAAGAAAAGACGCTGTTCAAGCGGTTCCAGCGAAAGATACAGGAGCAGTATCTCGCGGTCCAGATCGAAAAAAAATATGACAAACAATTGATTCTCGAATACTATCTGAATACGATCAACCTGGGGCAAAACACACTGGGCGTACAGGCCGCGGCAAAACGCTATTTTAACAAAGATGTGTCGGAGCTCTCTCTGTCTGAGTGCGCCGTGCTGGCTGGCATTACCCAGAACCCTTCCGAGTACAACCCAATCTCCCACCCAGCCCGGAATAAAGGCAAGCGGATAACGGTACTGACCTATATGAAAGAGCAGGGATACATTACCTCGGAGGAATACAACACGGCAGTCAATGACAATGTATACGAGAGGATCCAGAAAATAAATGCCAGGACAGACCAGACTGCCCCCATTACTTCCTACTTCACAGACGCTCTCATCGAGCAGGTCATTGAAGATCTGAAAGAGAAGCTGGGATACACGGAGACCCAGGCCTATAATGCGCTGTACCGCGGCGGCCTGACAATATACAGCACCCAGGACAGCAGCCTGCAGAAAATCTGCGACACCGTGACAAATAACAGCTCTTACTACCCGAAAGATTCAAAGTATCAGTTAAATTACCAATTAACCGTCCGGGCCGCCAACGGAGTGGAGACAAGCTATGATTTTAATTCCATGAAAAAATGGTTTAAAAAGGTGAAGAAGAAAAAAATCAGCCAATACTACAAAAAACAGTCCTCCGCAAAAAAGCACATCAAAACATACAAAAAGGCAATTGTGAATAAGGGCGATACGGTCATCGCAGAGACGGTAAATCTTGTCATCCAGCCACAGATTTCTTTTGTCCTCATGGACCAGAACACTGGCTGCGTGAAAGCACTCTGCGGCGGGCGTGGCCAAAAGACCGGCAGCCGCACGCTGAACCGGGCCACCAATACGACCCGGCAGCCAGGCTCTACATTTAAAATCCTGTCCACCTACCTCCCGGCGCTGGACACGTCTGGCATGACACTGGCAA
>CANRMO010000204.1 GCA_947631755.1 uncultured Lachnospiraceae bacterium
CCTTATTATTATCGGCAAGTGCAACCGGGAGATTCTAAGGGAGATCAACAGGCAGTACCGGCATGTGGTGTCGGTGAACCGGAATTCTACGAACTATGAGGTGGACGAGGTATTGTGTGACGGCCGCAAAGTCGCAGCTCTGGCAGTTGAGCACCTTGTTGGGCTTGGACACCGGAAGATTGGCTATGTGGGGGACTGCCACAATGAGGCGAGATACCGGGGGTTTCTTGATGTACTCCGCAAATATGACATTGATGTGGTGCCGGAATATGTGATTGAGACAAAGCAGACGGAGCGGGAGGGATACTGGGCTATGGAGCAGGTCGCCGGACTTTCGGATGGGCCAACCGGCATATACTGTGCCAATGACATTACGGCAATTGGCATGCAGAAATATCTGGAGAGTGCAAAAAAATATGCCTATAAAAGACCGTCCCTTGTGGCCAGTGATGACATTGAGGCAGCTCAGAGCGCGGCCTCGATGCTCACGACGGTGCGCCTGCCGAAAGAAGAGATGGGGAAGTTTGCAGTTTATCTTCTGCTGGACCGCATCCGCGGCGGGCACAGCGCAGTGGTGCGGCTGGAGCTGGAGGGAAAACTCGTGCAGAGGAGCAGTTGTGAGCGGGTGGGATCCGCGTAGGTGAGAGCGGAATATGTGGGTAAGGAACTGTCACGAAATAACTTTTAAATTTGCTTCGGGAAATGCTTGCATATAGGGCATTTCCCGAAGCGGGGGTGCAAAGTTATTTCTAAACAGTTCCTAAGAAAAGCATTTACGCAAAAACAAGCCCCACGTCCATCCATGAATCACAAAGCTGCCACATTAACAGTGCCACACTGGCAATCAGCCCTATAAAAGCCAGCGCCGTATGGTTGTTGTCCAGCCCTTTCCAGAATATATAAAAACAAATAGCCGAAATAATCAGTCTCATTTTAAATCCCTCCGTTTTCAATCACAGTTTAATCTCTCTGCGATATTTTCTTTTTTTGCCTTGCGAGATAAAATATCCCATAACAGCCGCTGACCAGTACACAGTAGAGGAAAGCCCAGACAGCAGAGGCGGACAACACTGGTATGCTGTATTCAAATCCTCTTTACCTTTTAAACACAATCAACTCGGTTTCTTGACGATTTAATGTTATTGTACGTTTTTTCCAATCATATTCATATGATAAATATGAAATATCAGTAATCATTCCAAAATTATAAAGGCCAATGCCTGTTTCCGTGTCAAATAAATTATAATTTTCTTCGCTGTAATCGAGTACAAACTCTGAATCACAAAATTGTTTGTTGAGATCAATGGATTGCTTAATTTGTTCTTTATCGGAATCCGAAAGTTTTTGTTTTTTATATCCTTCCATATATCGGAAATAATCTTCCACGATACTATCTTTATATAACGCGTTTAGGTCAATATTAAAAAATTGCGCTTTTCCGTCTTTCACTGCAATATATGCATCGGGATATGTTGTATTGTTCTGAATCTTATAGATGCCATCTTTGATTTCGGAATGGTCAGAAAACAACCAGGCCCCCAGGGCTGCCAATGCCAATATGACTGTGGCAGATATAACTATGATTACATTTCTTTTTATCTTCACTGTGCCTCCTCATTTGTATCATATTTCGTACAATTCAAATATTAAGCGAATTACAAAATTCATCATACTATTGATTTCATTCGTTGTCAAGAATTGAAATTACAGTTCTTAAAGTCCGGATTGGCTCTATTTGACAGGAAATGAATAATCTGGTAATATGATATCAGAAAAATGTCGCAGTTGATGTCGATATTGTCTGGAAAATGTCACAATTTGTCGTTGCTATTTGAGAGAAATTGCAGAATAAGAGGTGGAGCTGATGCCAGAGCGAAAGATATGGAAAGAATTGCTGGCGTGGAAGAGCGGGAAAGAGAGAAAGGCGTTATTTGTCACGGGGGCCGGGAAAGTCGGGAAAACATGGACGATACGGAAGTTTGCCGCAGAACAGTATGGTTATTTTGCTGAGATCAATTTCAAAGAGGATGACTCTGCCGCCCGGATATTTCAGAATCCGTCGGATATCCGGGTGCTGATTGCGAGCCTGACTGCTTATGTGGGAACTTTTCTGGAACCGGGGAACTCACTGGTCTTTCTGGATAATGTACAGGAGTGTCCACAGGCCAGGATGGCAATTCCATTGCTGGTGGAAGACGGGCGGTTTGATTATATTATGGCGGGTTCCCTGCTCGGGGTAGAGGCAGGGGAGACAGAATTCCAGCCGTTGGAGTGCGAGAAGATGTTATGGATGTATCCCATGGATTTTGAGGAATTCTGCCGCGCGGCAGGGGTACAGGAAAGTATTCTTTCTTACCTGGAATACTGTTTTGTAAACGCCTGTTCCGTAAATGACAGCATACATAAAACGATGTGCCGGTTTTTTTGCAGTTATCTGGTCACGGGCGGCATGCCGGAGGCGGTGAAATGTTTTGCAGAGACTTACGACACGGCCAGTGTGATCCGGATACAGAGAGAGATTCTGGAGTGTTACCGGCAGGAGATTGAGAGATATCCTGTCCGGATCAGGGGAAAGATACGGGAAATTTTTGGACACATTCCGGCGGAACTGAATAAAAAGAGTAGGCGGTTCCGGCTCGCTTCAATCAGCAAAAAAGCGAGGATGGAGCGGTATGGGGAGTCTTTTTCCCGGCTCGGGGGAGCGGGGGTGACACTTCCCTGTTATCAGGTGACGGAGCCGAAACCGCCTCTGGGGGAGAGGGAGAAGAGCAATCTCTTCAAATTATTTCTCTCAGACACCGGGTTGTTGTGCGCGGCGTCCCGAGGGCACGCAGTTTGAGATTCTGCAGAACCACCTGGATGTGAATATGGGCAGTATCCTGGAAAATGCCTGTGCCCAGATGTTAACGGCGGCTGGTTTTAAACTCCGGTATTTTGATAAAAAGAACCGGGGGGAAGTGGACTTTTTGATTGAGTGCGGCGGGGACGTGGCTGCTGTGGAGATCCGGCCAGGAGGGGATTATAAGAGGCATGCGGCGCTGGATTATGTACTCTCAGAGGAGAGTTTTGGGGTATCCCGGGGGATTGTGTTCTGCGGGGGAAACGTGGAACAGGAGGGAAAGATTTTGTACCTGCCGTGGTATCTGGCGATGTTTTTGGACAGGAAGGACAGTTACCCGGTGATGGATTTGTGAGAGAGTGAGGAAGATATGGAATTTTCAGAAGAGCAGAGAGCGCGTTATTCCAGGCATTTTTCGCTGGAGGGAGTCGGGGAAGAGGGACAGGAGAAATTGCTGTGTTCGAAAGTGCTTGTGATCGGCGCCGGGGGGCTCGGGACTCCGGTTCTTATGTATCTGGCGGCGGCGGGGGTCGGCACTATCGGCATAGCGGACGGCGACCGGGTGGATCTGTCGAATCTCCAGCGCCAGGTGATCCACGGGACGAGTGATACTGGCGTCTTTAAGGCGGAGTCGGCGGGGCGCCGGATACAGGAGATCAATCCGGAGGTGAAGACAGTTCTCTTTCGGGAGCAGGTGACGGCGGAAAACATTATGGATATGATATCCGGGTACGATTTTGTCATTGACGCAGTGGACAATTTTGCCGCCAAATTTCTGATCAATGACGCCTGTGTACTGGCGGGAAAACCGTTTTGCCACGCCGGTGTGCGGGAGTTTTACGGACAGGCCATGACCTATGTGCCAGGGGAGGGGCCTTGTTACCGCTGTGTGTTTGAGGAGATACCGCCAGAGGGGGAGACGGATGGTTCTTCCCGGCGGGGAATATTGGGGACGATCCCTGGTATCCTCGGCTCGGTGCAGGCGCTGGAGGCGCAGAAATATCTTCTGGGCTTAGGGGAACTTCTGACCGGAAAGATTTTTACTTTTGACGGACTGGCGATGAAGTGCCGCACTGTGAGTGTGGAAAAATCTTCGGAGGACTGCCGTGTGTGCGGGCCCCACCGGGATATTTTGGAGATGAAAGAAGTGAATTACCGGATATGTTAAATGAATTTTCGAGGACAGAACTGCTTTTTGGGGCAGAGGCAATGGAGAGGCTGGCGTGCTCAAGGGTTGCTGTATTCGGTGTGGGCGGTGTGGGCGGCTATGTGGCGGAAGCGCTGGCGCGCAGCGGCGTGGGAGCCATTGACCTGGTAGATGACG
>CANRMO010000205.1 GCA_947631755.1 uncultured Lachnospiraceae bacterium
TCTGGTAGAGATGGAACAGACATTGAAGACAAGACCGCTCAGCGCGGAAATCCTCGCAGAAGCCAAGCGCATGGAGTTCCCAGATAAAGTTATCGCTGATTACGCTGGTGTAGCGGAGGCAGAGATCCGCAAAATGCGCCTTGCAAACGGCATTGTGGCCGGGTTTAAGATGGTTGATACATGTGCCGCTGAATTTGAGGCATCTACACCGTATTACTACAGCGTGTTCGGAAGTGAGTCTGAGGTCACTGCGGAAAAGACAAAGAAAAAGGTGATGGTGCTGGGATCTGGCCCGATCCGCATCGGCCAGGGGATCGAATTTGATTTCTGCTCTGTCCACAGTGTCTGGTCACTGGCAAAGAGCGGCTATGAGACGATCATCGTGAATAATAATCCGGAGACAGTGAGCACGGATTTTGACGTGGCGGACAAGCTGTATTTTGAGCCGCTGACGCCGGAAGATGTGGAGAATATTGTTGACATTGAGAAACCGGACGGCGCGGTTGTCCAGTTCGGCGGCCAGACGGCCATCAAACTGACAGAAGCCCTTCTGAAAATGGGAGTGCCGATTTTCGGCACCAGTGCGGAAAATGTGGACGCCGCCGAGGACCGGGAACTCTTTGATGAGATTCTGGAGCAGTGCGGCATCCCAAGGCCAGCCGGAAAGACCGTCTTCACAACAGAAGAGGCGCTGGCGGCGGCAGAAGAACTGGGATATCCGGTGCTGGTGCGCCCCTCTTATGTGCTGGGGGGACAGGGCATGCAGATTGCCATTAACGACGATGATATCCGGGAATTTATGTCTATCATAAACCGCCATGTCCAGGAACACCCGATCCTGGTAGACAAATACTTAATGGGGAAAGAGGTTGAGGTAGACGCCGTGTGTGACGGTGAGGATATCCTCATCCCTGGCATTATGGAACATATTGAGAGAGCGGGCATCCACTCCGGCGACAGTATCTCTGTGTATCCAGCCATGAGCATAAAACCCGAAGTCCAGGATGTATTGGTGGACTATACGAAAAAACTTGCGAAGAGCCTCCATGTCGTGGGGCTGATCAACATCCAGTTCATTGTGTATAAGGATGAAGTTTATGTAATTGAGGTGAACCCCCGTTCCAGCCGCACAGTGCCCTACATCAGCAAAGTGACGGGAATCCCCATTGTCAAACTCGCCTCCCGCGTGATTCTCGGGGAGAAGATTAAGGATATGGGGTACACGCCGGGGCTGGCAAAAAAAGCGGACTACATCGCCATCAAGATGCCGGTATTCTCTTTTGAGAAACTGCGGGGTGCAGAGATCAGCCTCGGGCCGGAGATGAAGTCCACCGGTGAGTGCCTTGGTATCGCAAAGACCTTTAATGAGGCTCTCCACAAGGCTTTCCTCGGGGCGGGCATTCACCTCCCGAAACATAAGAAGATGATATTGACCGTCAATGATAACTCGAAGGATGAGGCAGTCCCTGTGGCGAAAAGGTTCAAAGCTCTCGGCTATGAGATCTATTCCACCAGAGGTACAGCAAAATATCTGGGAGAGCAGGGAGTAGACGTCATCGGTGTGAACAAGATTGAACAGGAAGCTCCCACGCTGATGGATCTTCTCCTGGGACATGAGATCGACCTCGTCATCGATATTCCGAAACAGGGTGAGCACTCCAGCGACGGCTTCCTGATCCGCCGCGTGTCCATTGAGACCGGTGTGACCTGCCTGACTTCTATTGATACTGCCAATGCGCTTCTGACATCCCTCGAGGATTCAGGGAATAATGAGCTGACGTTAGTGGATATCGCAACAATTGAGAATTATTGAGGCGGGGAGGTTAAAAAGAAAAAAATTAGGGATTTACATTTCAGGGGAAATGTGATATCCTACAGAAGTTAATAAATTTGCCGTAGCTCAGATTTCGGACGGCTCCGACCGGATCTTGGTAAACGGTGTATTATGTGCGGCACAGCTGCACAGCAGAAAATGGAGGAAATCAAAATGATGACATCAGAAAAAAAAGCAGAGATTATTGCGGCCTATGGAAGAAAGCCCGGGGACACAGGGTCACCGGAAGTTCAGATCGCGCTTCTGACAGAGCGGATCAACACGCTGAATGAACATCTGAAGATCAACAAGAAAGACCATCATTCCCGCAGGGGGCTTTTAAAGATGGTTGGTAAGAGAAAAGGACTTCTGGCTTATCTGAAGAAGAATGACCTTGAGGGTTATCGTTCGCTGATCGAAAAGTTGGGCCTGCGTAAATAATGTGGATTCCTGGAGAGTGTTCCGCCTGTATGCGGGGCACTCTCATTACATTTTTGTGCGCATCGTGCGGTGTGGGATGGGGATTTATCACGCCGTTATTTTGAAGGAGAACAAATAAATGAAACGAAATCGCAGTCAGGCAATGGTTTGCCGGGATGGGAAATTATTATTGGTGGAACACTTGTTAAAGGGCCGGGATTTTTATAATCTCCCCGGCGGCGGGATTGAAGACGGCGAGACTCCGGCAGAGGCCGCCCTCCGTGAACTGAGAGAAGAGGCGGGAGTGGACGGGAAGATCGTCCGCCCACTCAGCATTGAATACAAACCCGATATGGAGAGCCGTATTTTCACCTTTCTTGTGGAGATACCGGAGGACGCTGTGCTAGTCAAAGGGATAGATCCGGAACTGCCGCCGGAACAACAGAGCATTGTTGATGTAAAATGGATGACATTGGATGAGATTGCAGAGAGAGACAGAGCCTATTTATTTGGAGCGGGACTGCTGCGGGTGCCGGAATTTCACGAAGAAGTCCTCACCTGGGGAGACCATAATATCAGCTATCCAAAGTAACTTGCAATTTCCAATTTTATCATGTATAATAAATAAGATTGTGAAGATACAGAGAATGAAGAGAGATTTAAAGGAGAATGATTATGTATAAGACATTTAGTATGGAACTTGCCGGCAGAACGCTGTCTGTTGATATCGGGCGCATGGCAGCACAGGCAAATGGCGCTGCGTTTATGCGTTATGGCGATACCGTTGTATTATCTACAGCGACGGCCTCCGAAAAACCGAGGGAGGGCATTGATTTTTTCCCTCTCAGTGTAGAATTTCATGAAAAAATGTATTCTGTGGGACGTATCCCGGGCGGTTTTACGAGACGCGAGGGAAAACCTTCTGATAATTCAATTCTGACGTGCCGCGTTATTGACCGGCCAATGAGACCGCTATTTCCGAAAGATTACCGAAACGATGTCACATTAGAAAATATAGTAATGGACGTGGATCAGGACTGCGCCCCAGAGCTGGTCGCTATGCTTGGTTCTGCGCTGGCAACATGTATTTCTGACATTCCTTTTGACGGCCCCACTGCCGCCACACAGGTCGGCCTGGTAGACGGGGAGCTTGTCTACAACCCGACAAGCGAACAGAGAGAGGCTTCTGACCTCGCCCTCACAGTTGCCTCCACCCGGGACAAGGTGATCATGATTGAGGCGGGCGCAAACGAGGTTCCCGAGGATGTCATGATACAGGCGATTTACGGCGCACATGAGCTGAACGGCCAGATCATCCAGTTCTTTGACAAGATCGTCGCGGAGTGCGGCAAAGAAAAACATGAATATGAGCATTTTGATATTCCGGCCGATCTGTATGAGGATATGGTAAACTTCATCACGCCAGAGGCCATGGAGGATGCTGTGTTTACTGATGTAAAACAGGTTCGCGAGGAGAATATCCGCAAGATCAAAGATCAGCTCGAAGAGCGTTATGCGGAAGAACATGAGGACTGGGTTCCCTTTATTGATGACGCGGTGTACAAGTTCCAGAAATTGACGGTCCGCAAAATGATCCTGAAAGACCACAAGCGGCCAGATGGGCGTGAGATCAAGCAGATCCGTCCTCTCCATGCAGAGGTGGACGTGCTCCCGACCGTGCACGGCTCCGGCCTGTTCTCCCGTGGACAGACACAGGTGCTCAATATCACCACGCTGGCTCCGCTCGCTGAGAAACAGAAACTGGACGGCCTGGATGAGAACAAGACGAGCAAGAGGTATATCCATCATTATAATTTCCCATCGTGGTCGGTAGGTGAGACAAGACCTTCCCGCGGGCCAGGCCGCCGCGAGATCGGGCACGGCGCTCTGGCTGAGAGGGCGCTTCTTCCGATGATACCGAGTGAGGAAG
>CANRMO010000206.1 GCA_947631755.1 uncultured Lachnospiraceae bacterium
CGGCACATTGAAATCACAGCGGACCAGTACTCTCTGGCCTTTTACATTAATATCGTCAACTGATTTTTTGTTTAACATATTTACCTCCATTCACGCATTTTCATACATTTCATATAAGAAAAGGGGCGACTTATACATGCGCCCCCAAAAACGGCCGTGCCGCTCTGTTCACTCTTCTTAAGCCAGCTCGCTGAAATATTTGATCGTGCGGACCATCTGGCTTGTATAAGAATTCTCATTGTCATACCAGGATACAACCTGAACCTCATACAGATCGTCGGAAACTTTAGATACCATGGTCTGAGTAGCGTCAAACAGAGAGCCATATCTCATGCCAACGATATCAGAAGACACAATCTCGTCCTCATTGTAGCCAAAGGACTCATTTGCCGCAGCTTTCATGGCAGCATTGATGCCCTCAACTGTCACATCGCTCTTCTTCACTACTGCCGTCAAAATGGTAGTAGAGCCTGTCGGTGTAGGAACACGCTGTGCAGAACCGATCAGTTTGCCATTCAGCTCAGGGATAACAAGGCCGATTGCCTTTGCTGCGCCAGTGCTGTTCGGAACGATATTAACTGCTGCCGCGCGGGATCTTCTGAGGTCACCCTTTCTCTGCGGGCCGTCCAGTGTCATCTGATCGCCTGTATATGCGTGGATAGTAACCATGATACCGGACTGAACTTCTGCATATTTGTTGAGTGCATCTGCCATCGGAGCCAGGCAGTTTGTCGTACAGGAAGCTGCGGAAATAATCGTATCCTCCGGCTTCAGTGTCTCATGGTTTGTGTTGTAAACGATAGTCGGAAGGTCATTTCCAGCCGGCGCAGAAATAACAACTTTTCTTGCGCCCGCATTGATATGAGCCTGTGCTTTCTCCTTGGATGTGTAGAATCCGGAGCACTCCAGAACTACGTCAACGCCAAGGTCGCCCCACGGGCAGTTGTTGGCATCCGGAAAAGCGTAGATCTTAATCTCTTTTCCGTCAACTGTGATGGAATCCTCGCCGGCAGAAACCGTATCTGCTTTCTCATATTTGCCCTGGGAAGAATCATACTTCAACAGATGAGCAAGCATCTTAGGGCTTGTCAGATCATTGATTGCCACAACTTCATAACCTTCTGCACCAAACATCTGTCTGAATGCAAGACGTCCAATACGTCCAAAACCATTAATCGCTACTTTTACTGACATAATATTTCCTCCTATAAAAGATAGTTAAAATATTTAGTTTGTTAAAAAATATACAAACTTGCTAAAACCTATTCTACCCAATTCCTCTGGAAAATTCAAGTACTTTACAAGAATTTCTTGGAAAATCTGGCAAAAATATGGCTTCCCCTACATTCTCCAGTAGAGTTCCTCATACTTCCTCGCTGAGTTGTTCCACGAGAAATCCATTGCCATGCCCCTGTCAATGATCTTGTTCCACTCCCGCTTGTTGTCATAGTAGACGCTCTTTGCGTAGCGGATCGTATCCAGCATCTCATGGGCGTTGTAATTGGCAAAGGAGAAACCGGTCCCTTTGCTCTCATACTGGTTGTAAGGTTCCACGGTATCTTTCAGCCCGCCGGTCTCCCTCACGATCGGCACTGTGCCATAGCGCAGGCTCATCAGCTGGCTCAGGCCGCAGGGCTCAAAGAGCGATGGCATAAGGAATGCGTCACAGGACGCATAGATCTTGTGTGAGCGCTCGTTGGAATAAAAGATATTCGCCGAAACCCTGTCGGGATATTTCCACGCATAATGGCGGAACAGATGCTCGTATTTCTCCTCACCGGTCCCCAGAACGACAAGCTGAGTGCCCTCCTCGCAGATCTGCTCGATGACATAATCGATCAGGTCAAAACCTTTCTGGTCTGTCAGTCTTGACACAATCCCGATCATAAATTTCCGGTCATCCTGGGCAAGTCCGAGCTCTTTCTGCAGCTCTCTCTTGTTGCGGATCTTGTCCTTGCGGAATGTCCGGGCATCGTAGTTGACGTAGATCAACGGGTCGTGCAGCGGATCGTACTCTTCATAGTCCAGCCCATTCACGATTCCTGTCAGGCAGTCGGCCCTGGAATTGATCAGGCCGTCCAGTTTCTCACCGTAGAATGGCATCCGGATCTCCTGGGCGTATGTCTCGCTTACCGTAGTAATCTGATCCGCATAGACCAGGCCGCCTTTTAAGTAATTGGCATCCCCATATGCCTCCAGCTTGTCAGACGAGAAATAATAGGCGTCTAAACCCGCGGTATCCATAACCGTCTTGAGATCCCAAATCCCCTGGAATTTCAGGTTGTGGATGGTCATGATGGTCTTGATCCCGCGGTAAAATTCACCCTGCTGGAACGAGTCATGCAGATAGACCGGCACCAGGCCCGTCTGCCAGTCATGGCAGTGGATGATATCCGGGCGGAAATCAACCAAGGGCAGCGTGGACAGAGCCGCCTTATCAAAAAAGGCAAATTTCTCAATGTCCTGATAGATCTCTCCATATGGTTTTTCCCCGCTGAAATAGAATTCATTGTCCAGGAAATAGAATGTTACGCCCCCATAGACCATGCGGAAAACACCGACATACTGCTTTCTCCATGCCAGTTCCAAGTAAAAATGAGTCACATACTCCATCTGGTCCTTGTATTCCTGCGGGATCGAAGTGTACTTAGGAAGCATAACGCGGACATCAAATTCATCCTTATTGAAATACTTCGGCAAAGACCCCACAACGTCAGCCAAACCTCCGGTCTTGACAAAAGGCACCGATTCAGAAGCAACAAACAATATTTTCTTCAATGTATTCTCCCCTTTCGGTTTATTCTTCCCCACTCTGAATGCCGTCTGCTGCCATAGCGCGCACCGCAAAGGCATAAGACGCCCGTGAGCAAAAACTTATTAACTTATTATACAACAAAAACGAGACATAGGAAAGCATAAATTTCATTTTCTGGAAAGGGTGGTAAAATCTCACTGCTGCATCTTCATTTTCTGCTCCAGCCGTATCTTATCCGCGATCAACGCCACAAATTCCGAGTTTGTCGGCTTGCCCTTGCCATTGTTGACTGTATAACCGAACAGCTCATCAATAGTATCCACTTTCCCGCGGCTCCATGCCACTTCAATCGCATGGCGGATCGCCCGCTCTACCCGGCTCGGCGTCGTCCCGTGCTGTTTGGCAATCGACGGATATAAGATCTTCGTAATAGAATTCAGCATCTCACTGTCGTCCACTGACATCATGATCGCTTCCCTTAAGTATTGATATCCTTTAATATGTGCGGGCACTCCGATCTCATGTATAATATTTGTCACATCCGATTCCAGATTGTATCTCGCGTAATCCTCACTCCGTTTTATCTCCTCCGGCGACGCGATAAATTTTGTCCTCTCCCCCGGCTTAAAGCGCTGGACATGGCTCAGGATCATATCATGGTCAAAAGGTTTCAGTATATAGTATGACGCCCCCAGCTGAAAAGCATTCTCTGTCACGAGCTCCTGGGATATTCCAGACACGACAATAACATCCGGCTGCCTGCCCTTTCCTTTCTCCTTGTGCAGCCGTTCCAGAACTCCAAGACCGTCCAATTTAGGCATTATGAGATCCAGCAGAAGCAGATCCGGTTCCGTCTCGCGGATCATGCCCATCGCCTCCTGTCCGTCCGCCGCCTTTCCCACCACTTCGATCTCCTCGTCTTCCTGCAGAATCGTTTCGATCATAGAAGCGATGCGGGGATTATCCTCTGCGATCAATACCTTTAACCTCTCCATTCCTCAGGTCCTCCTTTTACAGATATAAATATTTTATAAACTGACAGTAAGCATAGTATATACACAAAAAAGGAGAAAATCAAGCATTATTTTATTTTTTATTCATATTTATTCATCAAATTTTTACTTTATTTTATTTTTTTAGACATTTTTCGACTGGATGACCACTTTTCCGTCAATAACTTCCAGCCTCACACGGTCTGACACGATCCCCGCCTCCTTTAAAATCTCCTCGCTGAGCTGTAG
This sequence comes from uncultured Lachnospiraceae bacterium, assembly GCA_947631755.1. Taxonomy (GTDB): domain Bacteria; phylum Bacillota; class Clostridia; order Lachnospirales; family Lachnospiraceae; genus Eubacterium_F. The sequence goes on from CANRMO010000206.1 coordinate 3,997, forward strand.
TCGGTGTGCCCGGTCCATCACAACATATTCCTCCAGGATCTCGCGCCCGCCGAATCCAACTTCCCCACACTCTCTCATTATCTTTTCCGTGCTGATCTTTCCGTCTGAGATCATGACCGTGCGCCCGACTTTATCGCTCAGGCCCATATCATGGGTAACAACGAGG
>CANRMO010000207.1 GCA_947631755.1 uncultured Lachnospiraceae bacterium
GTGCCCAGTCAACGGATATCGCGATCTTAGTTGTGGCGGCAGACGACGGTGTCATGCCACAGACGGTGGAGGCGATCAACCACGCCAAGGCGGCCGGGGTTGAGATTATCGTAGCAGTAAATAAGATCGACAAAGAGGGGGCCAATATCGACCGTGTGAAACAGGAATTGTCCGAATATGAGCTGATCCCGGAAGAGTGGGGCGGTTCTACAATATTCTGTCCTGTGTCAGCCCACACGAAAGAGGGTATTGAAAATCTTCTGGAGATGATCATACTGACTTCCGAGGTGCTGGAATTGAAGGCAAATCCGAAGCGCCGTGCGAGGGGTATCGTTATTGAGGCCCAGCTGGATAAGGGGCGCGGCCCGGTTGCGACGATTCTGGTCCAGAAAGGGACGCTGAACGTGGGCGACCACATTGTGGTGGGCACCGCATACGGCAAAGTGCGCGCCATGCTTGACCACAATGGGGAGCGTGTAAAGAATGCCAGGCCGTCCACTCCGGTAGAGATCCTGGGCCTGAACGGTGTGCCGGACGCCGGAGAGGTATTTGTGGCGACAGAGAATGATAAGGAGGCAAAACAGATTGCCCAGGCATATGTTGACCAGGGCAAGGATAAACTGTTAGAGGAGACGAAAGCGAAGAAATTGTCTCTGGACGGCCTGTTCGACCAGATCCAGGCCGGCAATGTCAAAGATCTGAACCTGATCATCAAAGCGGATGTGCAGGGATCGGTAGAGGCCGTAAAACAGAGCCTTGTGAAACTCAGCAATGAGGAAGTGGCTGTGCGCGTGATCCACGGCGGCGTCGGTGCGATCAATGAATCGGATGTCGCTCTGGCAAGTGCCTCCAATGCCATTATTATCGGTTTCAATGTCCGCCTTGACAATCTGGCAAAGGACACTTCGGAGAGAGAGAATGTGGATGTCCGCCTGTACCGTGTCATCTATGACGCGATTGAGGATGTGGAGGCTGCCATGAAAGGTATGCTGGAACCGATCTTCGAGGAGAGAGTCATCGCCCACGCAGAAGTCCGCCAGACCTTTAAGGCGTCCGGGATTGGGACGATCGCCGGTTCTTATGTGCTGGACGGAAAGATTGAGAGGGGATGCCGCGTGCGCATCAGCCGGGAGGGCGAGCAGCTCTTTGAGGGCAACCTGGCCAGTCTGAAACGATTTAAAGATGATGTGAAAGAAGTAAATGCCGGGTATGAGTGCGGTCTTGTGTTTGAGGGATTTGGCGATATCCAGGAAGAGGATCAGATTGAGTGTTATAAAATGGTGGAAGTTCCGAGGTAGTGCAGGGAGGTTGAAATGAAGAAAAACAGTGTTAAGAATATCCGGGTCAACAGTGAGGTCCAGCGGGAGATGAGCATGATCATCCGGGAGGATTTAAAGGATCCCAGGATCCATCCCCTGACATCTGTCACGGCGGCAGAAGTCACACCGGATCTGAAATATGCAAAGATCTATGTCAGTGTTATGGGGGATGAGGAGGCCAGGCAAAAGACGGTCGAGGGACTGAAAAAAAGTGCATCTTACGCCAGGCATCAGCTGGCGTCCCGCATGAACCTTCGCAATACGCCGGAGCTTACTTTCGTGTTGGATAATTCCATTGAATACGGCGTTAATATGTCAAAGAAAATTGATGAGATAGTAAATAAGGATGTGAGGAGTCAATGAGTGGATTGATGAATGCTGTCGCAGAGGCGGACACGATTGCCATTGCCGGACATCTGCGGCCGGATGGCGACTGTATCGGCTCCACGATGGGATTGTATGGATATATAAAAGAAAATTATCCCGGCAAAAAGGTGTCGGTGTATTTGGAGGATTTTCCGGAATCGTTTGATTATCTGCGGGATGAGGACGCGCTCTCCGAGCAGTGCAGGCCGGAGCGGGGGGAGTGCTACGATCTCTTTATCTCTCTAGATTGCGGGGATACAGAGCGCCTCGGAGAGAGGGCGGTACAGGTCATGGAACAGGCGGGCTATGTGATCAACATAGACCACCATGTGACAAATACGAAGTTTGGCAATGAATATGTCGTTTTGCCGGATTCCAGCTCCACCTGCCAGATTCTGTACACGCTGATGGAGGATGATAAGATTAGTTACGATGTGGCGTGCGCGCTGTATACGGGACTGATTCATGATACGGGGGTGTTCAAACATTCGTGTACGACAAGTGAGACGATGAGGATTGCCGGCAATCTGATGGATAAGGGGATTCCTTTTGGGAAGATTATTGATGGGAGTTTCTATATGAAAACTTACCGTCAGCTACAGATCATGGGGAGATGTCTGATGGAGAGCGTCCGCATTTTGGATGGGCGGTGTATTTTTTCCGTTGTCCGTCAGAATGTACTTAAATTATACAAGGCAACACCAGCGGACTTGGATGGCATTATTGATGTGATGCGCACGACAGAAGATATCGAAGTTGCGATCCTTCTCGATGAGAGGGAGCCGGGGGAGTACAAAGTCAGCATGCGCGCCAACGATAAAGTAGATGTCAGTGTCATCGCCAAGTATTTTGGCGGCGGCGGACATGTGAAGGCGGCCGGATGCACAATCAAGGGAAATGCGTTTGACGTGATCAACAATCTTACCGGGCACATAGAAAGACAGCTGGGTTCACCAGATTCGGAATGATTATGAATGGAATAATAAATGTGTATAAAGAAAAGGGATTTACCTCTCATGATGTCGTGGCAAAATTGAGAGGTATCCTTCATTTAAAAAAAATTGGACATACTGGGACGCTGGATCCGGATGCTGTCGGCGTCCTTCCCGTCTGCGTGGGAAAAGCCACGAAAGTGTGCGGGCTTCTGACAGACCGGGATAAGACTTATGTCGCAGAGGTAAAACTGGGCATCACAACGGATACGCTTGACATGACGGGAACCGTTCTGGAGGAGAGGACGGTCACGGCTACAGAGAGGGAACTTCTAAAGATCCTGCCGGAGTTTACTGGCGTGATCTCACAGACGCCGCCGATGTACTCGGCGGTCAAAGTTGGCGGAAAGCGGTTGTACGAGCTTGCGAGGCAGGGAAAAGAAGTGGAGAGAGAGCCGAGGGAGGTGACAGTCCACAGTCTGCATGTGACGGATATTAACTGGCCGGAGCGGGAGTTCTCGATGGAGGTCACCTGTTCGAAGGGAACTTATATACGCTCTCTCTGTCAGGATATCGGGGAGCGGCTGGGATGTGGCGGCGCGATGAAAAGTCTTGTCCGGACAAGGGTGGGGCAGTTTTGTCTCGCGGAGGCAAAGACACTGGGAGAGATTGAGCAGATCTGCCGGGAACAGGGGGCAGAACAGCTTCTCCTTCCCGTTGACCGGGTGTTTGGCGAGTATGCCTCATGCCGGGTGGCAGGCGGTGTGATGCGGCTGCTGAAAAACGGGAATCCGCTGCCCGCGGCGCAGTGCCATTACGAGGGCGGGCATCTGGCGGACGGTGAACAGGTCCGTGTGTACGGTGAAGATGGTGATTTTTATGCTATTTACCGGTATGAGGAGGAAAGGCAGCAGTACCGCAGTGTGAAGATGTTTCATGATTAGAAGGGAATTGGCACTATGAGGATAATCCGTAATCTGAATTTTCAATTGAATCAGACAGCTGTGTGTATCGGCAAATTCGACGGAGTTCACCGGGGGCACCGCCTGCTTTTGGAGGAGGCGAAAAAAACGGCGCTGCCAGTAGTCATGATCACTTTTCTATTTAAGGATATTCAGAGCATATACAGCAGGGAGGAAAAGGAGACGCTGGCCGAGCACCTTGGCGTGGATGTCCTGGTGGAGATCCCGGTTACGGTGGAATTTATGCGCATGTCGGCGGGAGAGTTTGCAGAGCGCGTCCTGGCCGGGTGCTGTGACGCGAAAAAAGTTATTGTCGGGGAGGATTTCTGTTTTGGTTACCAGCGGGCCGGGGATGTCAATTTTTTGCGGCGGGCCGGGGAGAAGGCCGGTTTTGAGGTCGCTGTCCTGGAGAAATTGAGAGAGGGCGGTGAGATTATCAGCAGCACCCGTATCCGTAAGCTTCTGACGGAGGGAAAGATGAGGGAGGTAAATTCTCTTCTGGCAACGCCGTATTTTATCCGGGGGACAGTGGAAGAGGGGAATCATATCGGACGAAGGATAGAAGTTCCCACAGCTAATATT
>CANRMO010000208.1 GCA_947631755.1 uncultured Lachnospiraceae bacterium
GGCCATATTTGCTGAGATCAAAAAGAAGTATAAGGGGATTGTCTATAAACGGCGTATTGCTGCGCCATGGGAGGATATTATTGCATTTATGAATGGGGGAGAATGCCTGGGTGAGAATGAATACACGATGGCGGAGATGAGAGAGTTTTTTGGGCGCTACCGTCTGGAGCCGAAAGTATTCCTCGCCTATGAGCGGGAGGCTTTTGTCGGGAAAGAGGAACCGGATCTGAGACTGACTTTTGACCGGAATATCCGGTGGAGAGAAAACAGCCTGGATCTCACGACCAGTGATGAGGGGGAGCCAATCCAGGAGGAAGACGTTGTGATCATGGAGATCAAGGGAAAGAACGCCATGCCATTATGGCTCGTCCACATACTGAGTGAATATAAGATCTATCCCGGCTCTTTTTCAAAATATGGAACCTGTTACCGCAATTACATAGCAAAGACAATATTACAGTAGAAAGGATTTTTATTATGTTAAACAGTATCATTAGTTCTCCGCTCACACTGCAGTCACTCGTTATATGCATGCTCTCGGCGATTGTGCTCGGAATACTGACTTCCCTTGTGTTTTCCTTTAAGAGCAGCCACAGTACCAGTTTTTCGCTCACACTGGCCCTTGTGCCCATGGTGGTCTGTCTTGTGATCATGATGGTAAATGGAAATATCGGCGTGGGTGTTGCCGTGGCGGGCACATTTACACTTGTGCGTTTTCGAAGTGTCCCGGGGACCGCAAAAGAGATCTCGGCGATTTTTACAGCTATGGCCATCGGCCTGATCTTAGGGATGGGGTTTGTCGGGATCGCTGTTTTGTTTTTCTCCTTTGCGGCTATACTGACGATTATTCTGACACTGATCAATTTCGGGGGCAGGAGCGAACTTGTCAAGCAGCTGCGCATTACTATCCCCGAGAATTTTGATTACAACGGTCTCTTTGATGAGACATTTGCAAAGTATACGAAGAAGTGTGAGCTGATCCAGGTACGAACGACGAATATGGGGACACTGTTTGAGCTTACATACCGGGTGACGCTCCCGGGCGAGGGGATCCCAAAAGAGTTTATTGACGATATCCGGTCAAAGAACGGGAACTTAAATGTGATCCTCGGTGATTTTGAATTTCATGAAGTGTTATAAAAGAAGTTTGATTCTTGGCTGGCTATTTAGTGTCAGAGAATGGAGATGACAGGATTGAAAAAGAAAAATAAATTTATTCTTGCAGCGGTGCTGGCTTTTGTGGTCGCTGCCTGTGTTTTGATTGCCATTTTTTCGGGGACGGAAGGCGGGGGGGACGCTTCGGGGAGTACAGCTGCCACTGCCAGCGGGAGCGCGGTCAGTACAGGAACAGGGGGCGGCAGCATCACACTGTCGGATAAGGGGATCAAGGTTTCCGGTTCCGGTATGCAGACAGAGGGAAAAAAAGTTACCATATCGGCTGGTGGGAAATATACAGTGGAAGGGACTGTCTCAGAGGGGCAGATTTACGTCCAGGCAGGGGATGAAGATGAAGTTACACTGGAATTTAACGGGATCTCCCTCTCCAATACGAAAGATCATCCCATCCATGTGGAAAATGCAAAGGAACTCATCCTCATTTCCGGCGGGGACAAGGAGAATGTGATCACTGCCGGGGAGGGCACAGAGGTGGCGCGAAGCGATGCGGAAAAAGAGACTCAGATTGCCGCTGTTTATTCCCGGGATGATATCAAAGTAAAAAGCGGAGCATATAAAGTAACTGCTTCCGGCGATGGACTGCACTCGAATGACGATATAAAAATAAATGGCGGCACGGTGACGATCGCCTGCGGGGACGACGGGATACATGCCAATGAGGAATTAAAGATCAGAGATGGAGTAGTAAAGATTACGAAGTCTTATGAGGGGCTGGAGGCAAATCAGATCGAAATATCCGGGGGTGAGCAGGATATTTCGGCAAGTGATGACGGAGTCAACGCCAATGGCGGCCAGAGCTCTTTTGGCGGCGGTCCTGGCAGGGGACCGAGAGGCGGCATGGATCAGGATGCGTCTGCGACAGCAACTCCGCAAACCGACAATGAGAGTGAGGGGGAGGGGACGAATGAGGAGCTGACGCCAAATCTGACGATTACCGGCGGCACAATGTATGTCAATGCCCAGGGCGACGGCCTCGATTCCAACGGGAATATAACTGTCGCGGGGGGCACGATTGTTGTGGACGGCCCGTCCTCTGACGGCAATGGTGCTATTGATTCCGGCTCTGAGAGCGGCGGCGTATGCAAGGTTACTGGCGGCACGATATTGGCGGTAGGAAGCTCCGGCATGGCAGAGGGCTTTGATGACGGGGAGTCCACACAGTATTCTTTCCTCCATAATCTTGATGCGCGTTTTGAGGAGGGAGCGGAGATCTCTGTTCTGGATGAGAATGGAAAAGAACTGATCAGCCATAAGGCTGTGCGTGCGGGGGCGTCTGTTGTTTTCAGCAGCCCGGATCTGGAGAAAGGGAAGACATATACTCTGAAAACCGGAGAGAAAAAAACAGAGATTACGCTGGAATCTATGGCTGTGTCCAACGGCGGCGGTTTTGGCGGGGGACCGGGAGGCGGCCACGGGGGTGGCGGTTTCCGCGGCGGCGGTAATCCAGGTGACGGAGACCGCCCGGAGCCCAAATCTTTTGGGGATAAAAAAGCCGGAGACGGGGCAGCAGCATGACATTATACGCTAAAAGTGCAGAAATGGGGATTTATATGAAAAATTTGTGGATGAAGAGACTGAGTGTGGGCGGAAAGATTCTGACGGCGATATCCGGGGGCGGCATTGTGGCTCTGGCAGTATTTCTCTTTTATACCAGGGACATGAGCGAGATCGCAGTGCCCCGGTGGCTGTCACTGCCGCTTATAATCAGCCTTGCCCTGACTGTTCTGTGCCTTCTTGTGAGTGCTGTCACAGAGTGTGTGTTAGTCTGCCGGGAGAATGAGTATGGAATCCGGGCTCTGCGCCCGGTTATTATCTCTTTTGTCGTGTTTTACCTGCTGTTTCTGATCTATAACTATTTTACAGATCCAGCCCATATCCACTATCTGCCGTGGCTTTATACCTCACTGCTTATCACAGTCGGCTCCTGCACACTGAATTTCTGGAAGAGGAAGTGGAAATGACACACGGGTCAGCGGTAGCGGGAGAATTTCTGCTCACAGTACATGCAGCGGTAGATCCGGTGTTCTTTATCGGTCAATTTGAAACGGTGCGGAAGGCCCTGTTCGATGGATGTTATGCACCGGGGATTTTTACATTTGATGACATTGGTCACTGTATCAGGCAGTGCCAATGTCTTTTTCTCTTTAATTTTATCGTTTTTTATGATATTGATGGTGATGTTTCCGTCCAGGACGCCAAGAATATCAAGATTGACGGTGATGGGCCCCTCGATTTTTATGATATCTTTTTTGCCCATTTTATTGCTCCGGGCATTTTTTATGATTGCCACAGAGCAGTCCAGCTTTTCCAGCTCGAGGTAATGGTAGATTTCCATGGCTCCCCCGGCCTTGATGTGGTCAATCACGACGCCCTCGTTCAGTACGCCGATATTTAACATAACAAATTCCTCCTTATAGCAGCTTTTTTTGTCAGGCCAGTCCCAGCAGTGTCATGATCAGGGCCATCCGGATGTATACGCCGAAATGTGCCTGTTTGAAATACACGGCTCTCGGGTCGCTGTCCACTTCAGTCGCGATCTCATTGACCCGGGGAAGAGGGTGCAGGACAAGCATTTTTTCCGGTGCCAATTTCATCTTTTTGGCGTCCAGAATAAAACTGTCCCTTAACCGGATATAGTCCTCTTCGTTGAAAAAGCGTTCCCGCTGGACTCTTGTCATGTAGAGTAAATCAAGTTCCGGCAGGACATCTTCCAGCATCGTTACCTCTTTGAATTCGATATTATTTGCCTGGAGGGTGTCTTTTCTGAGATACTCCGGGATTTTTAACTCCTCTGGGGAGATCAGGACAAATCTTACATTTGGATACCGCATCATGGCCTGGATCAGAGAGTGGACAGTCCGCCCGAATTTCAGATCGCCGCACATGCCGATAGTCAGACTGTGCAGGCGGCCCTTGAGATTCTTGATCGTCAACAGATCT